>JASJBF010000004.1 GCA_030066685.1 Kiloniellales bacterium
CCCAAGATCCACACCGATGATGCTAACCTTCTTCATGGATGGCCTCCCTTCGTTGGTCTTTGCGATAACCAACCTTGGCACATCGATGCCGTAAGGGGGCCATCCACCCCATCAAGTCCGGGCATGACAGTTTGTGAATGCGGCGCGACGTGGCGGGGAAGGTCCGCGGTTCCGCCCGGCCCAGGCCCGGCCCTCAGCCTTTCTTCAGGCGTTCGGCGGTCTCCAGGGCGGCGTAGGTCAGGACGCCGTCGCAGCCGGCACGCTTGAAGGCGATCAGGCTCTCCATCAGGACCTTGTCGTAATCCAGCCAGCCCTGGTCGGCGGCGGCGCGCAGCATGGCGTACTCGCCGCTGACCTGATAGGCGAAGGTCGGAACCCGGAAGGCGTCCTTGACCCGACGGATGATGTCCAGATAGGGCAGGCCGGGCTTGACCATGACCATGTCGGCGCCCTCCTGCAGGTCGAGGGCGACCTCGCGCAGGGCCTCGTCGCCGTTGGCCGGGTCCATCTGGTAGGTCTTCTTGTCGCCGACCAGGGCGCCGCCCGAGCCGATGGCGGCGCGGAAGGGGCCGTAGAATCCGCTGGCGTACTTGGCGGCATAGGCCAGGATCTGGACCGCCTCCAGGCCGTGCTCGTCCAGGGTGCGGCGGATCACCCCGATCCGCCCGTCCATCATGTCCGAGGGCGCGATGACGTCGCAGCCGGCCTCGGCCTGGGCCAGAGCCTGGCGGCTCAGGACCTCCAGGGTCTCGTCGTTGAGGATCTTGCCGTCCCGGACGATGCCGTCGTGGCCCAGGCTGTTGTAGGGGTCGAGGGCCACGTCGCAGATCACGCCGAGCGCGGGCACCTCGGCCTTGAGGGCGCGGATCGTCCGGCAGACCAGGTTCTCGGGATCCCAGGCATTGCGGCACTCCGGGGTCTTCTCGGCGTCCTCGACGTAGGGGAAGAGCGCGATCGCGGGAACGCCGAGCTCGGCGGCCCGGCCGGCGGCCTCGATCAGCTCGGGGATGGTGTAGCGACGGATCCCCGGCATGCCCTCGATCTCCGCGCCGAGCGCCTCGCTCTCGCGCAGGAAGACCGGCCAGATCAGGTCCTCGATCCCGAGGCGGGCCTCGGCGACCAGGCGCCGGCTCCAGGCCTGGCCGCGGTTGCGCCGCATCCGGACTCGCGGAAAGGCGCCCAGGGCCTCCTCGGCCCGCGGCGGGGCCTTGCGCTCGGGGGGCTCGACGACGACGGGGCGGCTGGGCTTGGCGTCTGGCATGGCTCTGCGACCGACTCCTGCTGCTTCGGTCCCCTGTAACCGGCGGGGGCCGACCTCCGGCCGCAGTCTAGGCGCCGCCCCCTGCGGCAACAAGGGGGCCGGATCAGCCGGCCTTCTTGATCAGGCGGTCGTCCGGCCGGCGGTCCTCACCGATCCGGGCGATGTCGAAGGGCGTCTCCTGGTAGATCTCGTTGATCCAGTTCCAGAACAGGAGATGCGCGTAGGACCGCCAGCGGTTGATTGGCGGCTTGCTGGGGTCGTCGTCGGGGTAGTAGTTGGCCGGGACCTGGATCTCCATCCCGGCCGCCACGTCGCGGTCGTACTCGTCCTTGAGGGTCGAGGCGTCGTATTCGACGTGATTGAACATGTAGGCGGCCCGGCGCGGCAGGTCTTCGACCAGGCAGAGGCCGGAGTCCCGGGAGACGGCCAGGACGTTGAGGCCGGGCAGCGCGGGGATGTCCTCGCTGCGCACCTCGGTGTGGCGCGAGACCGGGATCGAGAACTCGTCGTTGATGCCGACCAGGAGGCGCGAATTGCGGTTGAGCACCTGCTGCCGGTAGACCCCGAACATCTTCTCGTCCAGCTCGTACTTGGGCACGCCGTACCAGTGGTAGAGCGCGGCCTGGGCGCCCCAGCAGACGTAGAGGGTGTGCTGGACGTTGCTCTGTGTCCAGTCGATGATTTGGGTCAGCTCCGGCCAGTAGTCGACTGATTCGAATGGCATTGTCTCGACCGGCGCGCCGGTTACGATCAGGCCGTCGAACTTCTCGTTCCGGACCTGCTCCCAGGTCCTGTAGAAGTCCAGCAGATGCCGCTCCGGGGTGTTCTTCGGGCGGTAGCTGCCGGTGTGCAGCAGGGTCAGCTCGACCTGCAAGGGGGTGGAGCCGGTCAGCCGCGCGAACTGGGTCTCGGTGCGGATCTTGTTCGGCATGAGGTTGAGCAGGGCGATCCTCATGGGCCGGATGTCCTGGCGGATGGCATCCGTCTCCTTGATGACGCTGACCCCCTCCTGCTCCAGGATGTGGCGGGCCGGCAGGTCGTTCGGGATCTTGATCGGCATCCGGGTCCCTCGCCTCCGAAATCGGATCGGCTTGGTTAGAATATAGAGCCGCCGGCCCCGTGACCCAAATCACACGACTGTGGGGGCGGGCCGAAGGAGGAGTGCCGGGGCGGTCCCGCCGGCCCTCCCAACCTCGGCTTGACCCTCATCCGGGGTCTAGCCCGCGGCGATCACCGGCCCGGCCAGCGCCCGCTCCGCCGCGATCGCCACCGGGGTGGTGTTCTGCAGCAGGTCGAGCACCGGGCAGTGCCGCTCGACCACCTCGCGCAGCCGCTCCAGCTCCGCGTCGCTTGCCGAGGAGGTCAGGCTGACCTCGACCGACAGCCCCTGGAAGCCCGGCCGGACCCCGTCCGCCGCCGCGAAGAGGCCGCGCAGGTCGAGCTCGCCGCAGACCTTGACCGAGACCCCCTCCAGCGGGATGCCCAGGGCATCGGCGTGGAGACGGTAGGTGATCTCCTGGCAGCTCGCGAGGGCGGCCAGGATCAGCTCGACCGGGTTGGGCCCGGCGTCGCCGCCGCCCAGGGCCGGCGGCTCGTCCACGGTCAGCAGGAACTGCCGGGTCTGGACCTCGCTCCTCAGGCCGCCGGTCTGCCGGCTGACCGCCTCGAAGCGGGCCCGGGCCTTGTCCGGTTCCGCGCGCAAGCGGTCGCGGGTCCCTTCGACCACCGTCTTGAAGGTTTTCGCCATGGCGCGCGCTCCCTACTCGGCTGCCCGGGCGACCCCGCCGGCCGCGGCCAAGCCGCGGTCGAGGTCGGCCAGGATGTCGTCGATGTGCTCGATGCCGATCGACAGGCGGACATAGCCGTCTGTGACCCCGGTCGCCAACTGCTCGTCCGGGGTCAGCTGGGAATGGGTGGTGGTTGCCGGGTGGATCGCCAGCGAGCGGGCGTCGCCGATGTTGGCGACATGGTAGAAGAGCTCCAGCCCGTCGATGAAGCGCCGCCCGGCCTCCTTGCCCTGCTTGAGCTCGAAGCCCACCAGGCCGCCCAGTCCGCCTTTGAGATAGGTCTCGGCCCGGCGCTTCTGCTCGCCCTCGAAGACGCTGGGGTAGATCACCCGCTCCACCGCCTCGTGCCGCTCCAGGTAGTCGGCGACCGCCTGGGCGTTGCGGCAGTGCTCGCGGATCCGCAGCGGCAGGGTCTCCAGGCCCTGGACGAAGAGGAAGGCGTTGAAGGGCGACAGGGCGTAGCCCAGGTCGCGCTGCAGGGTGACCCGCGCCTTGAGGATGTAGGCGATCGGACCCAGGGCCTTGGTGTCCTTGGTCCAGACCGCGCCGTGATAGCTGGGGTCCGGCCGGTTCAGCAGCGGGAAGCGCTCGGCGTGCTTCTCCCAGTCGAAGGTGCCGCCGTCGACGATCAGGCCGCCGATCGAGGTGCCGTGGCCGCCGATGTACTTGGTCGTCGAATAGACGATGATGTGGGCGCCGTGGTCGAAGGGCCGGCAGAGCACCGGGGCCGCCGTGTTGTCGACGATAAGCGGCACGCCCAGCTCCTCGCCGATGTCGGCGACTTCGCGGATCGGGAAGACGTGGAGCTTGGGGTTGGGCAGGGTCTCGGCGTAGTAGGCGCGGGTCCGCTCGTCGGTCGCCCGGCGGAAGGACTCGGGATCGCTCGGGTCGACGAAGCGCACCTCGATGCCGAAGGTCCGGAGCGTGTTGGCGAAGAGGTTCCAGGTGCCGCCGTAGAGGTCGGTCGAGCTGACGATGTTGTCGCCGGCCTGGGCGATGTTCTGGATCGCCATGGCCGAGGCCGCCTGGCCCGAGCTGACCGCCAGGGCCGCGGCGCCGCCTTCCAGCGCCGCGATCCGCTCCTCCAGGACCGCGCAGGTCGGATTCATGATCCGGGTGTAGATGTTGCCGAGCTCCTTCAGGGCGAAAAGGTTGGCCGCGTGCTCGGTGTGGTCGAACTGGTAGGAGGTTGTCTGGTAGATCGGCACGGCCACGGCGTTGGTGGCCGGGTCCTTCCGAAAGCCGGCGTGAAGGGCCAGGGTCTCGGGGTGCTTCGGGCTGTCGGTCATGCAGGTTCTCCCTTCGGACAGCAGGTGGTGTCGAATGCCTTCTCTGGGGCCCGCACGCACTGCGGCGCTTTAGCATTTGATGACCCGGAGCAAGCTGCCCCAATCAAATCCCCGGGGGTCCCTTCGGGGCGGGACCGGACCACAAAAAAACCGCCGCGGCTGGCGCCGGGGCGGTCCCCGCTCGCTTTAGCCGCATTTCTTAAGCGCCCGCAAGCTAAGCATCAAATCGGCGCTGCCTTCTTTAAAGCCGAAAGCTCTTCGTCTTGTCAAGCGGCGCAATGGGGCCCCAGGAAGCTCCGGCCGCGCGGCGGGAGAAGATGCCGAGGATCGCGCCTGCCGCCTGTGGCAAAACCCACTTTGTCCTAGGCTCTCGCTCCGGTTGTTCCGGGGACGGCTTGGGCCTAACCTGCCATCTGGTCATGACGCAGGGATCTTGAGGCGAAGGTGGCGGAGCAGCTTCTCTTTACCAACGCGTTGCTCTTCGACGGCGTCTCGGCGGAGCCGATCGAGGGCGCCTCTCTGCTGGTCGAGGACGGCCGGATCAAGGAGGTCTCCGACCGCGGGATCGCTGCCGGCGGGGCCGAGGAAATCGATCTGGGCGGACGGACCCTGATGCCCGGCCTGATCGACGCCCATTTCCATGCCATCGCGGTCGACCTCGATATCGCCAAGATCGGCGCCATGCCGCGGTCCCTGGTCTATCAGCACGCCCGCGTGATCCTGGAGGGCGCCCTGCAGCGGGGCTTCACGACGGTCCGCGATGCCGGCGGCGGCGACTACGGCCTGGCCCGCGCCACCGAGACCGACCTGATCCGCGGGCCCCGGATCTTCTATTCGGGCCGGGCCCTGACCCAGACCGGCGGCCACGCCGACTTCCGCGACCTTGAGGCCGACGCCTTCTGCCTCTGCTGCCTGCGGGGCACCGGCTTCGAGCGCATCGCCGACGGCGTTCCCGAGGTCCGAAGGGCGGCGCGGGACGAGCTGCGCAAGGGCGCCACCCAGATCAAGATCATGGCCTCGGGCGGGGTCGCCTCGCCCAACGATCCGATCTGGAACCTGCAGTATTCCGAGGAGGAGATCCGCGCCATCGTCTGGGAAGCGGCCTCCTGGCGGACCTACGTCATGGCCCATGCCTACACGGCCGAGGCGATCCAGCGCTGCGTCGAGTACGGCGTCCGCTCGATCGAGCATGCCAACCTGATCGACGCCGAGACCGCCGAGTTCTGCGCCGGCCAGGGCGCCTTCGTGGTGCCGACCCTGGTGACCTACGAGATGTCGCACCTCTACGGGCGGGAGCTGGGCCTCCCGGAGGTCAGCCTGCGCAAGCTTGAGGAGGTGCGGGGCGCCGGCCTGCGGGCGGTGGAGCTGCTCAAGGCGGCCGGGGTGCAGATCGGCCTTGGCACCGACCTGCTGGGCGCCCTCCACAAGTACCAGAACCGCGAGTTCTCGATCCGGGCCGAGGTCCTGACCCCCCACGAAATCCTGGTCCAGGCGACCTCCAACAACGCCCGCTTGCTGAACCGCGAAGGCGAGCTCGGAGTCCTCAAGCCCGGCGCTCTGGCGGACCTGATCGTCGTCGATGGCGACCCGCTGCGGGAGATTTCGGTCCTGGATACAGAAGGTGACGCTATTGCCTTGATTATGAAGGCAGGCCGGCTCTACAAGAACGTTCTATAGGCGCTTGGCCGACTTGCTCATTCACGAGCCGGCACTTAGGCTAGGCGCCAAGACGGGGGCCAGGGCCTCCGGCCAAGTCCAAGAAAAGGGGAGGCGCCGGGCCCACGGCCCGGCAGAGCCCCCAAGGTCGAGAACAGGGAGAAAAAATGATGCGACTCAGGGAAAGCCTCGTTGCCGCCTTGGTGCTCGCGGCGGCCACCGTCGTCGGGACCCAGGCCGTCGACGCCAAGACCTTCCGCTACGCCACGACGGGCGACATTCTGGGCCTCGACCCTCACGCCAACAACGAGGGTCCGACCAACGCGATGAAGAGCAACATCTACGGCCGGCTGGTGCACCGCAAGCCGGACCTCTCGCTGGAGCCGGACCTGGCGGTCAGCTGGGAGAAGGTCGACGACACCACCTGGCGCTTCAAGCTTCGCGAAGGCGTGACCTTCCACAACGGCAATCCCTTCAACGCCGACGATGTCCTGTACTCCCACAAGCGGCAGACGCAGGAGACCTCGGACATGAGCTTCGTGCTCAACACCGTGAAGGAGATGAAGAAGGTCGACGACTACACGATCGAGATGATCACCAACGGGCCGGATCCGATCCTGCTCCTCAACATGCCGAACTTCTACATCGTCGATCAGGAGTGGATGGAAGAGAACAACGCCTTCGAGGTGGTCCGCGCCCACGGTTCGACCAACTTTGCCAACGTCAACGCAAACGGCACCGGTCCGTTCAAGCTGGTCGAGTGGGTCCAGGACACCCGCATCGTGCTCGAGCCCTTCGACGGCTATTGGAACAAGGACGCGATGGAGAGCAACGTCTCCAAGGCGGTCTTCACGCCGATCGCCAACGACGCGACCCGCGTCGCGGCCCTGCTCTCCGGCGAGATCGACCTGATGTACCCGGTGCCGCTGCAGGACGTGAAGCGCCTGGAGCAGGACTCCAACACCGAGGCCATGGAAGGCCCCGAGCTGCGGACCATTTTCCTCGGCTTCGATCAGTGGCGCGACGAGTCCCTGGACAACAAGGGCGACAAGAATCCCTTCCTCGACGTTCGGGTGCGCAAGGCCTTCTACCAGGCGATCGACATCGAGAGCATCAAGCGCGTGGTGATGCGTGGCGCGGCGACGCCGACCGGCCTGATGATCGCGCCGGGCATCAACGGCTTCCAGGAGGACATGAACGACCGCTTTCCCTACGACCCGGATGCGGCCAAGGCGCTCCTAGCCGAGGCCGGCTATGCCGACGGCTTCAAGGTCACCTTCGACTGCCCGAACGACCGCTACGTCAACGACGAGGAGATCTGCACCGCCATCATCCCGATGCTCGAGCGGGTCGGCATCAAGGTGACGCCGAACTTCCAGACCAAGTCGCTGCACTTCAACAAGATCGGCCTGGCCGAGGGCAACGACACCAGCTTCTACATGCTGGGCTGGACCCCGGGTTCCTACGACGCCCTGAACCCGCTGATGCAGCTAATGAGCACCGGCGAGGCGGGCCACGGCGACTGGAACTCCGGTCGCTACGCCAATCCGAAGGTCATGGAGCTGACCCAGAAGATCAAGACGGAGATGGACGAGGAGAAGCGGAACGCGCTGATCCGCGAGGCCTTCCAGATCCACAAGGACGAGGTCGGCCATATTCCGCTGCACCAGCAGGCCCTGGCCTGGGGGGTGCGTAGCGATACGGTCAAGAGCGTCTGGCAACGGCCCTTCAACGACGTCGACCTGCGCTACGTCGTGATGAAGTAGACGGCGCGAATGTGCCTGGCGGCCCGGACCGCAAGGGCCGGGCCGCCCGCGCATTCCAGCTCCTAGACAGATCGGCCCGCCCGAGATGTTCGCCTTCATCGTCCAGCGCCTGTTCCAGGCCATCATCGTCATGCTGGTGGTCGGCTTCGTATCGTTCTCGCTGTTCCAGTTCGTCGGCGATCCGATCAACAACATGGTCGGCCAGGACGCCACCGAGGAGCAGCGGCAGTTGCTGCGCGAGCGGCTCGGCGTCGATAAGCCCTTTCCGGTCCAGTTCGCAAACTGGATCGGGAATTCCCTGCAGGGCGAGTTCGGCCTGTCCTACCGGATGGGCGTGCCGGTCGACGGTGTGATCGCCGATCGCCTGCCCGCGACTCTCGAGCTGGTCTTCGTCTCCGCCATCCTGGCCCTGGTGATCGGCGTGCCGATGGGGGTCTACACCGGGCTCAACCGCAACGCCTGGCTGTCCCGGGTCTTTTTGACGGTCTCGCTGATCGGCATATCCCTGCCGACCTTCGTCATCGGCATCCTGCTGATCCTGATCTTCGGGGTCTGGCTCGGCTGGCTGCCGACCTTCGGACGAGGCGGGGTGGTTGATCTGGGCTGGTGGACAACGAGCTTCCTGACCTTCGACGGCTGGCGCTCGATCATCATGCCGGCGACCACCCTGGCGCTGTTCCAGTTGACCCTGATCATGCGCCTGGTGCGCGCCGAGATGCTCGAGGTCATGCGCACGGACTACATCAAGTTCGCCCGGGCCCGGGGGCTAAGCAACCGCGCGGTGAACTTCGGCCACGCCCTGAAGAACACCCTGGTGCCGGTGATCACGATCATGGGCCTGCAGATCGGCTCGCTGCTCGCCTTCTCGATCATCACCGAGACGGTCTTCCAGTGGCCGGGCATGGGCCTCCTGATCCTGCAGGCGATCCAGTTCGTCGACATCCCGGTGATGTCCAGCTACCTGGTGCTGATCGCCCTGTTCTTCGTCCTGATCAACCTCATCGTCGATCTGCTCTACTTCGCGGTGGATCCGCGTCTGCGCGCCGAGCACGTCGGCGGCGCGGCGCACTGAGGAGAGGGGCATGGCGCAGAACATCGATACCGCCGAGATCGCGCCCTCCTTCGGGGCCCGGGTCGCCGACAGCCTGAAGCGCTTCTTCGACGGCGACGTCTTCTACAGCTTCAAGCGCTCGCCGGTCACCATCGTGGCCTTCGCGATCACCATGGTCTTGTTCCTCGCGGCCCTGCTGGCACCCTGGCTGGCGCCCTACGACACCCTGGACGTCAAGACGCTCAACCTGATGGATGCCTACCGGCCACCGGTCTGGGAGGCCGGCGGCGATCCGCGCTTCCTGCTCGGCACCGACGACCAGGGCCGAGACATCCTCTCGGCAATCATGTTCGGGCTGCAGATTTCGCTCGGGGTCGGCTTCGCCTCGATCGTCCTGGCCGCCTTCGTCGGCACCTTCCTCGGTTTGCTCAGCGGCTACGTGGGCGGACGGCTGGAAAGCATCATCATGCGGACTGCCGACATCCAGCTGACCTTCCCGGCAATTCTCATCGCCCTGCTGATCGACGGCATCGTCGGCTCGGTCCTGCCGCGGGGCGCGGCCGAGGACCTGAAGCTCTACGTCCTGGTCCTGGCGATCGCGGCCTCGCAGTGGGTCAACTTCGCCCGCACGGTGCGCGGCTCGACCCTGGTCGAGAAGAACAAGGAGTACGTTCAGGCCGCACGGGTGATCGGCATCCATCCGGCGCTGATCATGATCCGCCATGTCCTGCCCAACGTCATGGGGCCGGTGCTGGTCATCGCGACCCTGAGCCTGGCGATCGCCATCATCACCGAGGCGACGCTCTCCTTCCTGGGCGTCGGCGTGCCGATCACCCGGCCGTCCCTGGGCACCCTGATCCGCATCGGCCAGCAGTACCTCTTCTCCGGCGAGTGGTGGATGACCATCTTCCCGAGCCTGGCCCTGGTCGTGCTGGTGCTGGCGGTCAACCTCCTGGGCGACTGGCTGCGCGACGCCCTCAATCCGAAGCTGCGGTGAGGCCGATGCGCAAGAACCAGCCGCTGCTGAAGGTCGAGAACCTACGGATCGAGTTCCCGACCCGCCGCGGCACCCTGGTGGCGGTCGACGACATCTCCTTCCATATCGACGAAGGCGAAGTCCTGGGCGTGGTCGGCGAGTCCGGCGCGGGCAAGTCGCTGACCGGCTCTGCGATCATCGGCCTGCTCGAGCCGCCGGGGCGGATCGCCGGCGGCAAGGTCCTGCTGGAGGGCCAGGACATCGCGAATCTGCCCTACGAGCTGATACGGCGGATTCGCGGCCGCCATATCGGCATGGTCTTCCAGGACCCGCTGACCAGCCTCAACCCGCTCTACACGGTCGGCCGGCAGCTCACCGAGACCATCCTGACCCACAGCCAGATGAGCCCGCAGGAGGCCCGCGAACGCGCCATCGAGCTGCTGTCGGAGGTCGGTATCCCATCGCCGCAGCTTCGGGTCGACCAGTACCCTCACCAGTTCTCCGGCGGCATGCGCCAGCGGGTGGTGATCGCTTTGGCGCTCTGCGTCAATCCGCGCCTGATCATCGCCGACGAGCCGACCACGGCCCTGGACGTCTCGATCCAGGCCCAGATCATCTCGCTGCTGAAGAAGCTCTGCCGGGAGCACGGCGCCGCGGTCATGCTGATCACCCACGACATGGGGGTGATCGCCGAGACCGCCGACAGGGTCGCGGTCATGTACGCCGGCCGTCTGGCCGAGGTCGGGCCGGTCGAGGACGTGATCATGCGGGCCAAGCATCCCTACACCCACGGCCTGATGGGCTCGATCCCGAAAATGGGCCACGAAACGGAGCGCCTGGAGCAGATCGAAGGCTCCATGCCGCGGCTGACCGAGATCCCCAGCGGCTGCGCCTTCAATCCGCGCTGCCCCAGGGCCTTCGACCGCTGCGTCGCGCAGCGCCCCGACCTGATGCAGGTGGACAGCTCGCAGGTCGCCTGCTGGCTCTTCGACCAGCCGCTGGAAAGGACCGGAAGCGATGGCTGACGCCCTACAGCCCCTGCCGGCAGAGCCGGACCGGCCGCTGCTGCAGGTCCACGACCTGGCGAAGTACTTCGACGTCTCGCCGCCCTTCATCACCCGCGCCCTGAACCGGGAAGGGCGCACCCTGCTGAAGGCGGTCGACGGCGTCAGCTTCGAGATTCCCAAGGGCAAGACCTTCAGCCTGGTCGGCGAATCCGGCTGCGGCAAGTCGACGGTCGCCCGTCTGGTCGTGCAGCTCTACCACCCGACCAAGGGCAAGGTCGAGTTCGACGGCACCGACCTTGCCGCGCTGTCGTCGCGCCGCGCCATGGAGCCGGTGCGCAAGCGCATGCAGATGATCTTCCAGGATCCCTACGCCAGCCTCAATCCGCGCTGGCGGGTCGCCGACATCATCGCCGAGCCGATCCGGGCGCATCAGCTGATCGAGGGCGAGCGGGACACGATCAAGCGGGTCGGCGAGCTGCTGGAGCAGGTGCGCCTCAGCCCGCGCGACGGCGAGAAGTTCCCGCACGAGTTCTCCGGCGGCCAGCGCCAGCGCATCTCGATCGCCCGGGCGCTGGCCAGCAATCCGGAGTTCCTGGTCTGCGACGAGCCGACCTCGGCCCTCGACGTCTCGGTGCAGGCGCAGATCCTCAACCTGATGAAGGACCTGCAGCGCGAGCTCGGGCTGACCTATCTCTTCATCAGCCACGACCTGGCGGTGGTCTATCACATCTCCGACTACGTCGGTGTCATGTACCTGGGCCGCCTGGTCGAGTGGTCGGACGCGCGCAGCGTCTTCCACGCGCCCAAGCATCCCTACACCCGGATGCTGCTGGACGCGATCCCGGACCTGGAGATGACCGGCCGCAGCCGGATTCCTGTGGCGGGCGAGGTGCCGAGCCCGATCCATCCGCCCTCCGGCTGCCACTTCCATCCGCGCTGTCCTTTCGCCAACGAGCGCTGCCAGACCGAGTCGCCGGTCCTCGGCCATCACGACGACCGCGAGGTCGCCTGCCACGCGGTGGAAGAGAACCGTCTGCCGGAGACCGGCGCCGCGGCCCCTGTTTGAGGTTGTCCTACCCCTTACCCTCCACCGCCTCCGGCGGCGGGCCCCTCCCTATCCCTTGGGGGAGAGAAATCAGGCGCGTGCGGAGAATCCCTCTCCCTTTGTGGGAGAGGGTTGCGTAGGCTTGGCGCGGCGCAGGCCGCGTCTTAGCCGGAGCTGGGTGAGGGGGCGGGCCGCCGCAAGAACAGGGAGGAAAGCCATGGCCGAGGGACGGCTGGCGGCCGAGGGCCGGGTGATCATGATCTCCGGCGCCAACCGGGGGATCGGGCGCGCGGTCGCCGAGAAGCTCTACACCGAGGGCTTCGCGCTCTCCCTGGGCGCGCGCCAGGTCGACAGCCTGGGCCCGCTGGTCGTGGACTGGGACCCGGCGCGGGTGCTCTGCCACGACTTCGAGGCCCGCGACCGGGGCAGCGCGGCGGCCTGGGTCGGCGCGACCGCCGATCGCTTCGGCCGGATCGACGGCCTCGTCGCCAACGCCGGGGTGATGCACCCCTTCGACGTCGATGAGGAGAACGAGTCCCTGCTGGACGAGATGTGGGAGGTCAACGTCAAAGGGCCCCTGCGTCTGATCCGCGCCGCCTTTCCGCACCTCCGGAAGGCCGGCAGCGGTCGCGTGGTCAACATCGTCTCGCTCTCGGGCAAGCGGGTGAAGGGCCGCATCGCCGGCGGCTACGCCATGACCAAGCATGCCGCCGCGGCGCTGACCAACGCGGTGCGCTACAGCGGCTGGGAGGACGGGATCCGCGGCACCTCGATCTGCCCGGGCTACGTCGCCACCGACATGACCGCCGAGGTCACCTCCTTCGACCGGGACAAGATGATCCCCGCGGCCAGCGTCGCCGAGCTGGTCTCCCTGGCGCTCACCCTGCCCAACGAGGCCTCTGTCGCCGAGATCCCGGTCAACTGCGTCCTGGAGCCCTTGATCTAGCCCCCTAGGATCTGCCCGCGTCCGGAAATTTGAGGTCGCGCCTAGGGCAGCGTGCTATCAAACACCGCCGGTAGCGGACACCCCGGCGCCGCAAGCTGGCGGCCGGGCTTCGAGGGGATCTCGGGAGAGGGCACCAGCTGCATGGAGAAACGTTTCGCCTTCGCGCAGGACCTGGCTCGCGAGGCGGGCGCCCTTGCGCGTCGGCGCTTCGCCGGTCGGGAGGCCCTGAAGATCGAGAGCAAGGGACTCCAGGATTGGGTCAGCGAAGCCGACCGTGAGGTCGAAGCCATGATCCGCGCCCGCATCGCCGCGGCCTTTCCGCAAGACGGCTTCCTGGGCGAGGAGAGCGGCGCGGCCGTCGCGGCCGAGGGCGAGGCCGGGCCGACATGGGTGGTCGATCCGATCGACGGCACCGCCTGCTTCCTGGCCGGCATCCCGACCTGGTGCGTCTCGATCGCCCTGGTATCGCAGGGCGAGATCGAGCTCGGCGTCGTCTACGACCCCAATGCCGAGGAGCTCTTCGCGGCGCGCCGCGGGCAGGGTGTCCGGCTGAACGGCGCGCCCCTGCCGCCGCCAACCGCCAGCCGCTTCGCGGACGGACTCTTCGGGCTGGGCCATTCCACGCGGGTGCCGCCGGAGGACTTGCTGGGCTTCATGGCGGATCTCCTGCAGGCCGGCGGCATGTTCGTCCGCAACGGCTCCGGAGCCCTGATGCTCGCCTACGTCGCCGCCGGCCGGCTGGTCGGTTATTTCGAGCCCCACATGAACGCCTGGGACACCCTGGCAGGCTTCGCGCTGGTTCGCGAGGCGGGGGGCTGGACCAACGACTACCTGACCGGCGACGCGCTGCAATCCGGCAATCCGGTCGCCGCCTGCGCACCGGCACTCGCCGGGGAACTGGGCGGCCTTCTGAAGGGGCGGATCTAGGCCGGAATTCCCGCCGCGCTGGGGCCATTTGTCGGGCGGCCGGTCCTTGTATCAAGATGACGGTTTTGTTGCACCTTTGTGATGCTTGGTGCCAAGCTGACAAAGGGTTGGGCAGGGCCGGGACAGGCGCGCCCGGATCGCCAAGGCGGCGCAAAGCCGCCGGAGAACTACAAAGGGGAGGATATGCCATGAGACCCAAAACACGGCTTGCGGCCTATCTGGGAATCATAGCGGCGAGCAGCTTTGTCGCTTTTTCAGCAACTTCGGCCGATCGCCTGACGCTTTACTGCAGCCCACAGATCGAGTGGTGTCAGCTGATGGTCGAGGCCTTTTCCAAGGAGACCGGCATCGACGTGGCCATGACCCGCAAGAGCTCGGGCGAGACCTTCGCCCAGATCAAGGCGGAGGCGCGCAATCCCAAGGGCGACGTCTGGTGGGGCGGCACGGGCGATCCGCACCTGCAGGCGGCCGAGGAAGGCCTGACCGAGCCCTATACCTCGCCGGTACAGGTCCAGCTCCACGACTGGGCCAAGAACCAGGCCAAGGCGTCGAACGGCCGCACGGTCGGTATCTACGCCGGTGCGCTGGGCATCGGCTACAACGAGGACCTGCTGAAGTCCAAGGGCCTGCCGGCGCCAGAATGCTGGGAGGACCTCACCAAGGCCGATTACAAGGGCGAGATCCAGATCGCCAACCCGAATTCGTCCGGCACCGCCTATACGACCTTGGCGACCATCGTCCAGATCTTCGGCGAGGAAGCGGGCTTCGAGTACCTCAAGGGCCTGCACAAGAACGTCAACACCTACACCAAGTCGGGCTCGGCGCCGATCAAGGCCGCGGCGCGCGGCGAGACCACCATCGGCATCACCTTCATGCACGACATGGTGACTCAGGCAGTGCAGGGCTTTCCGATCAAGATCGTCGCGCCCTGCGAGGGCACGGGCTACGAGATCGGCTCCATGAGCATCATCAAGGGCGGGCGCAATCCGGAGAGCGCGAAGAAGTTCTACGACTTTGCGCTGCGCGCCGACATCCAGGTACGGGCGGCCGAGGCCAAGGCCTATCAGGTCCCGTCGAACACCGGCGCGGCCCCGCCGCAGCAGGCGCCCAAGCTGGATGAGCTCAAGCTGATCGACTACGACTTCAAGAAGTACGGCTCCTCGGCCGAGCGCAAGCGCCTGCTGAAGAAATGGGACGACGAGGTCAACTCCTTGCCGAGGTGACCGGGACGAGGCCTCTGCCCCTTCGCGGGAGCGGCGCTTGAACAGGACGGTCCTGCTCTGGCTGGCGGCGGGCTGGGTCGGTTTCGCGATCCTGCCCTGGTACGCGATCGAGGAGGGCTTCTGGGGCTTTGAATGGGTCCTGGACGGCTATCCCCTGGATCCCGACGCGGCCCCCGCCCTGGTGCAGGTCTTTCTGGGGAAGCCCTGGCTGGCACCCTTGGCGCTTTGTCTTCTGGCGCCGCTGGGGGTCGCCGGGCGGGCGAAGGCCGACCCGCGTTTCGCCTCGGTCCTCCTGGCCGCGGGCGGTGGCGGTCTGGCCTACTTTTTCCTGCAGGCCTTCGCCATCGGCCTCGGCGGTTGGGAGTTCGTCCTGCTTGAGGCCGCCTTCGGGCCGCTCGGCACCCGCCAGTTTGGGATGGGCTACGGTGCGCTGCTTGTCTGCGGCGCCCTGCTTTTCCTCTTCACCCAAGGCCTGGCGGCGCGCGGTCTGGTCAAGGGCGATGTCTTCGTGGTTGGTGCCATCGGCCTGATCATCGCCCTGGTCGCGGCCTTCATTTTCTTCCCGGTCCTCAATATCATGACCAGCGCGCTCCAGGACGAGGAGGGGGCCTATTCCGCCTCGGTCTTCCTCGGCAAGCTCTTCGACGGCAAGATCTGGAGCCTGCGCTGCCTGGGCGAGGCCGTGCAGTGCGGCGTCGCCTGGAACTCGCTGTTGCTGGCGGTGCTGACCGGCCTGAGCACGACCCTGCTGGGCCTGGCCTTCGCCCTGATCGCCGCGCGCACCGGCTTTCGCCTGAAGCGGGCCCTGCGGGTCCTGACGGTGCTGCCGATCATCACGCCGCCCTTCGTCATCGGCCTCGCCCTGATCCTGCTGTTCGGCCGCTCCGGCGCGATCACCCAGTTCATGGACTGGGCCTTCGAGATTCCGGCCTCGCGCTGGATCTACGGACTGCCCGGCATCTGGTTCGCCCAGACCCTGGCCTTCACGCCGATCGCCTTCCTGGTCCTGATCGGGGTGGTCGAGGGCGTCAGTCCATCGATGGAGGAGGCTGCCTTGACCCTGCGCGCCGACACATGGCGTACCTTCTCGACGGTCTCCTTGCCCCTGATGCGCCCGGGTCTGGCCAATGCCTTCCTGTTGGGTTTCATCGAGAGCCTGGCCGACTTCGGCAATCCCCTGGTGCTGGGCGGCAGCTACGGCGTGCTCTCGACGGAGATCTTCTTCGCCATCGTCGGGGCGCAATACGACCAGGGCCGCGCCGCGGTCCTGGCCATCGTCCTGCTCGCCTTCACCTTGAGTGCCTTCTACGCCCAGCGCCGCTGGCTGGGCCGCAAGTCCTACACGACCATCACAGGCAAGGGCGATGCCGGCCGGCACGCGCCGCTGCCCAGGAGCATCGAGTGGACCGCCTTCGCCACGGCCCTGCCCTGGGCCCTGCTGACCCTGGTCATCTACTGCATGATCCTCTTCGGCGGCTTCGTCGAGACCTGGGGCTACGACCACAGCTTCACCCTGCGCCACTACGTCGAGGCCTTCTCGATCACTACGGGCGAGCACGGCGTGGTTTGGAGCGGTGCGGCCTGGAACTCCTTCTTCACCACCATCGTGATCGCCAGCGTGGCGGCGCCGCTGACCGCCGCCATCGGCCTGCTGACGGCCTATCTCCTGGTCCGTCAGCGCTTCGCCGGCCGCGAGGCTTTCGAGTTCGGCACCATGCTAAGCTTCGCCATCCCGGGCACGGTGATCGGCATCAGCTACATCCTGGCCTTCAACGTGCCGCCCTTCGAGCTGACCGGCACCGGCGCGATCCTGGTGCTCTGCTTTATCTTCCGCAATATGCCGGTGGGAGTGCGTGCCGGCATCGCCGCGATGAGCCAGCTCGACCAGAACCTGGACGAGGCCTCGCTGACCCTGGGCGCCAACACCTTCACCACCGTGCGCCGGGTCATCCTGCCGCTGTTGCGCCCGGCGATCGTGGCTTCCCTGGTCTTCAGTTTCGTGCGCGCCATGACCGCGATCAGCGCGGTCATCTTTCTGGTCAGCGCCGAGTTCGACATGGCCACCTCCTACATTATCGGCCGGGTCGAAAACGGCGACTACGGCCTTGCGATCTCCTATGCCTCGGTCCTGATCCTGGTCATGCTGACGGCGGTTTCCCTGGTCCAGCTCGTTGTCGGCCAGCGGCGCCTGCGGCGCGGCGATGAGAGCAGGGCGGCGGGCGCCCCGGCAGCCGGGGAGGCGGTCGCGTGAGCATCGGCAGCAAGGCGGCAAAGGTTGTCTTCGAAGGGGTCACCAAGACCTTCGGCCAGGTGACTGCAGTCGAGGAGATCTCCTTCACAATCGAAGCCGGGTCCCTGGTCACCCTGCTGGGCCCCAGCGGCTGCGGCAAGACCACGACCCTGCGCATGATCGCCGGCCTGGAAATGCCCTCGGGCGGGCGCATCCTGATCGGCGAGGAGGACGTCACCCTGCTGCCGGCGACCGACCGCGACGTCTCCATGGTCTTCCAGTCCTACGCGCTCTTCCCGCACATGACGGTGGCGGAGAACATCGCTTATGGCCTGAGCATGACTCGGCTGCCCAAGGCCGAGCTGCAGGAGCGCGCCGAGGAGGGGCTGCGGCTGGTCGGCCTGGAAGGCTACGGCGCGCGACTGCCCAGCGAGCTCTCGGGCGGCCAACAGCAGCGGGTCGCGGTGGCCCGGGCCCTGGTCCTGGAGCCAGCCGTGCTGCTGTTCGACGAGCCGCTCTCGAACCTCGACGCCAAACTGCGCCGAAGGGTCCGCCAGGACATCCGCGAACTGCAGCAGAAGCTGCAGCTCACCGTAGCCTACGTGACCCACGACCAGGAAGAGGCCCTGGCCGTCTCGGACCGGATCATCGTCATGAAGAACGCCCGGATCGCGCAGGAAGGCACGCCCCGCGACCTCTATGAGCAGCCGGCCGACGACTTTGTGGCCGACTTCATCGGCGACGCCAACCTGGTCGAGGGCAAGATAGAGGCCGTAGAGAACGGCCTGGCGCTGGTCCGCATCGGCGGCCTTAGCCATCGCCTGCCGGCGCGCGGCCTGTCACCCGGTCCGGTCCGGGTCGCGATCCGCCCGGAGTCGATCCGGCTGTCCAACGATGGCGGCGGCGAGGCCCTGGCGGGCACCGTCCGCAAGGCCACTTACCTGGGCAGCCACATGGAGTACGTGGTGGAGACCCCGCTGGGCGAGGTCTTCGCCGTCGACCATCGGGTCGACGCCCCGATCGGCCCCGGCGCCGAGGTCGCCGTGCGGCTGAGCGATCACGGCGTGACCCTGGTCAAGGGCTGAGGCGCCACGTCCTATGCGAAGCTGTCGTTCCGGCCCCTGTACCGCTTGAACGACTACAACACTTGATCTTTTTTCGACATCGAGCGGCTCGGCTCGCGACGATTACCCTTGCCCCGGTTGCGCCGCGCTGGCACCGCTTGATGGGTGCCGCTCCGCGCTTTGGCGCCGAAGCTGCGAGAGGAGCCGGGACGGAGAGGCGATGTCGAGCGTCGGCGCAACGGAGCGGCCGGGAGTGAAGGGGCAGGAAACGCAAGTGGCGGGCTGGCGGGTCTGGCTCGGCTTCTCGGCCATGTGCGTCGGCATGTTCATGGCGATCCTGGACATCCAGATCGTCGCCACCTCCCTGCCGGCGATCCGCGCGGCGCTGGGCATCTCGGCCGACCGGATGAGCTGGATCCAGACCAGCTACCTGATCGCCGAGGTCATCGCGATCCCCATGACCGGCCTGCTGACCCGGGCGCTCTCGCTGCGCGGCCTCTTCCTGGCCGCGCTCAGCCTCTTCACCCTGGCCTCGATCGGCTGCGCGATGGCAGAGAGCCTGCCGGCCCTGATCGCCGCCCGGGTCGTGCAGGGCCTGGCCGGCGGTTGCCTGATCCCCCTGGTCTTCTCGGCGGTCTTCCTGCTCTTTCCGGAGCGCCACCAGCCGACCGCGACCACCATCGCCGGGGTCCTGGCGGTCCTGGCGCCGACCCTCGGCCCGACCGTCGGCGGCTACATCACCGAGACCTACTCCTGGCCCTGGCTGTTTCTGGTCAACGTCGCCCCGGGCATCCTGGCCTGCGGAATCGGCTATGCCCTGCTGCCGCGCGCCGCCGGCCAGCGCGGGCTGCTCAAGTCCCTGGACTGGACCGCGCTGGCGGCCCTGGCGGTGGCCCTGGCCTCCTTGGAGATCCTGCTGAAGGAGGCGCCGGAGCGCGGCTGGCTCTCCGGCCTGGCGCTGGCCCTGCTGGCGCTCTTCGTCTTCCCGGGCCTGCTCTTCATCGGCCGCTCGCTCCAACGCACCCGGCCGCTCGCGAACCTCCGGCTGTTCCGCCAGCGCGACTTCGCCGTCGGCTCGGCGGCCAGCTTCGTGCTCGGGATCGGGCTCTTCGGTTCGGTCTACCTGATGCCGGTCTTCCTCGGCCTGGTGCGCGACCACGGCGCGCTGACCATCGGCCTGATCATGCTGGTCACCGGCTGCGCCCAGCTGCTCACCGCGCCGATCACCGTGCGCCTCGAGCTGCGCTGCGACGCCCGGCTTCTGGCCGCGCTCGGCTTTGCCTGCTTCGCCATCGGCCTCGGCCTCAGCGCCTTCCAGACCCGCGAGACCGACTTCGAGGAGATGTTCTGGCCCCAGGCGATCCGCGGCGCCGCGATCATGTTCTGCCTGATCCCGCCGACCTGGATCGCCCTCAGCCGCCTCGCGCCCGAGCAAGTCCCCGACGGCAGCGCGCTCTTCAACCTGATGCGCAACCTGGGCGGCGCCATCGGCATCGGCCTGATCGACACCGTGATCTGGAACCGGGCGCCGGTGCACGCCGAGCGCCTGGGCGAGCAGGTGTTGGCCCGCGACGCCGCGGCGGCCGACTTCGTCGGCATCGACCTGGCCCTGGTCCCTGCCGAGCCGACCCCGGATATGCTGGCCATGGTCGCGCCGCTCTTCGAGAAGGCCGGCCTGGTCATGGCGATCAACGAGGCCTGGGGCCTGGTCGCCGTCCTGACGCTCTCGGTCCTGCTTGTGCTGCCCCTGGCCCGCGCCGCGCCGCGGCTGGGCGCTCCGGAGATCGAGGGCAGGGCGGCCGATTGACAGCCGGAGGCCGGCCTCTATCATCCGGGCGCCGCCGTCTCAGCCAGTTCGAGCCGAAGCCATGGACTTCCAGCTTTCCGAGGAGCAGCGCGCCTTCCAGGAGATGGCGCGGGACTTCGCCGCCAAGGAGATGGCGCCCTTTGCGGCCGGCTGGGACGAGGACGAGGTCTTCCCGGTCGAGGCCCTGCGCAAGGCCGCGGCGCTCGGCTTTGCCGGGGTCTACGTGCGCGACGACGTCGGCGGCTCGGCGCTCGGCCGGCTCGACGCCGCGGTCATCTTCGAGGAGCTGGCCGGCGGCTGCACCTCCACCGCGGCCTACATCTCGATCCACAACATGGCCGCCTGGATGATCGACCGCTTCGGCAGCGACGGGCAGCGCCATGCCTTCCTGCCGAAGCTCATGACCATGGAGCACTTCGCCAGCTACTGCCTGACCGAGCCGGGCGCCGGCTCGGACGCGGGGTCGCTGCGGACCCGGGCCGAGCGGAACGGCGAGGACTACGTCCTCAACGGGAGCAAGGCCTTCATCTCCGGCGGCGGGGCCAGCGACGTCTACGTGGTCATGTGCCGCACCGGAGATGACGGCCCCAAGGGCATCTCGACCCTAGTCGTGCCCAAGGGCACCGAGGGCCTGTCCTTCGGCAAGAAGGAGAAGAAGCTCGGCTGGAACAGCCAGCCCACGGCCATGGTGATCTTCGAGAACGCCCGGGTCCCGGTCGCCAACCGCCTGGGCGCCGAGGGCGACGGCTTCAAGATCGCCATGAGCGGCCTGGACGGCGGCCGGATCAACATCTCAGCCTGCTCGATCGGCGGCGCCCGGGCCTGCCTCGAGGCGGCGACCGGCTATGCCCGGGAGCGCAAGCAGTTCGGCCAGGCCCTGGCCGACTTCCAGGCCCTGCGCTTCAAGCTCGCCGACATGGCGACCGAACTGGAGGCCGCCCGGCTGATGGTGCAGCGCGCCGCCGACGCCCTCGACCGGGGCGATCCCGGCGCCACGGCGGCCTGCGCCATGGCCAAGCGCTTCGCCACCGACGCTGGTTTCCGAATCTGTAACGAGGCGCTTCAGGTCCACGGCGGCTACGGCTACCTCAAGGACTACCCGATCGAGCGCTACCTGCGCGACGTCCGGGTCCACCAGATCCTTGAAGGCACCAACGAGATCATGCGCCTGATCGTCGCCCGCCATCTGCTGGGGCGGTGAGGACACGGGGTGTTCCAGGTTTTCCAACTGTCATGCCCGGACTTGATCCGGGCATCCACGGAGCAGCGGCACGATCGATGGCCGGGTCAAGCCCGGCCATGACAGCGGGGGTGGGATAAAGGATGCAGCGTTCAACGAAGGGGAGTGGAGGATGAGCGAAACCCAGGAGCCGGAGATCGTCTTCGCGCGGCGCGGGCCGCTGGCGGTGGCGACGCTCAATCGGCCCACGGCGCTCAACACCCTGACCCAGAGCATGATGCACGCCTATCATCCCCGCCTCGCCGACTGGGCCGGCAACCCCGGGGTCTCGGCGGTGGTGATCCGGGCGACTGGCAGCCGGGCCTTCTGCGCCGGCGGGGACGTCCTGAAGATCTGGGAGGCGATCCGCGAGGGCAGCGATATGCCGGTCGTCTTCTTTCGGGAAGAATATGCCCTCAACCACGATATTCACCGTTTTCCAAAGCCTTACATCGCTTTTCTCGACGGGATCGTGATGGGCGGCGGGGTCGGGCTCTCGGTCCACGGCAGCCATCGCATCGTCACCGAGAACACCGCCTTCGCCATGCCCGAGACCGGGATCGGCCTCTTCCCGGACGTCGGCGGCACTTACTTCCTGACCCGGATGGAGGGCGAGCTCGGGATGTTCCTGGGCCTCACGGGCCAGCGGCTCAAGGCCGCCGACTGTCTCTACAGCGGGGTCGGCACCCACCACGTCGAAAGCGCCCGGCTCGACGATCTGGTGGCTGCCCTGGCCGAAGCCGAAGTCGCGACGGGGTCGGAGGTCGACGCGGTCCTCGCCGACTTCACGAGCGATCCCGGTCCGGCGCCCCTGGCCGAGCAGCGCGAAGCCATCGACCGCTGCTTCTCCGGCGACAGCGTCGAGGCGATCCTGGCGGCGCTCGAGGCCGAGGCAACGCCCTGGGCGGAGAAGCAGCTGGCCCTGCTGGGACGCTGCTCGCCGACCAGCCTGAAGCTCACCTTCCGCCAATTGCGCCAGGGGCGGGGGCTCTCCTTCGCCCAGGCCATGACCATGGAGTACCGGCTCAGCCAGGCCTGCATGTTCGGCCACGACTTCCCCGAGGGCGTGCGCGCGCTGCTGATCGACAAGGACAACGCCCCGGACTGGCGGCCGGCCAGCCTCGAAGAGGTCAGCGACGAGATGATCACCGCTTGCTTCCGCCCCCTGGGGGACAAGGATTTGATTCTCACCTGACGCCGGCCCACGAGCGTCCTGCCGAAAACTTGCCGTCCTTTCGCACCGAGTCCGCCGCGAAGCCGCCGGATCCCGGCCCGATTGCCCTGATATCTCCACCCCTCTGCCCCGGATGAGGCGGCCTCGGGGCGGCGCATCCGCTGCTCCACCCGTTTGGCCGGCGGTCCTTTTCCGGGGCCGTTGTCAGCAATCCCAACGATCGGGGGGCAGTATGAAACCCAAGAAAACCACCAAGACCGCGGCGGCGCTGATCGCGCTGGCCGCTGTCCTCGCCGGCTGCGAGTCTCCCACTGAGGAGACCACGGCATCTACGTCCACCGCCACGGCCGCGGCCGAGGTGTCGGCACCTCTGGCCGGTCCTGCGGCCTTGGCCCGACACGTCGGTGACGCCGATCTGCGGGCGCCGTCCGAGCCACTGGACCGGGAGCGCTACCAGCACCTGGAGGAGAACCCGGTCAAGCTGGTGGCCGAGGCGCCGGTCTCGACCTTCAGCGTCGACGTCGACACCGGGTCCTACAGCAACGTCCGGCGCTTCCTCGATTCCGGCCGCATGCCGCCAGGCGATGCGGTGCGAATCGAAGAGCTGGTCAACTACTTCGACTACGCCTACCCGGGCCCCAAGGACCGGCAGCAGCCCTTCGCGGTGACCACCGAGGTGGCCCGAACGCCCTGGAACCCGGACACCCACCTGCTGCGGATCGGGATCAAGGGCTTCGATATCGAGCTCGGCGAGCGGCCGCCGGCGAACCTGGTCTTCCTGGTCGACGTCTCCGGCTCGATGGACATGCCGGACAAGCTGCCCCTGGTGATCCGGAGCCTGAAGCTGCTCACCCAGAAAATGACGGTCAAAGATCGGATCTCGCTGGTGGTCTATGCCGGCGCGGCCGGGGCCGTGCTGGAGCCAACGCCGGGCGACGAGCGGGCGAAGATCCGGGCCGCCCTGGAGCGGCTGCGCGCCGGCGGCCGGACCGCGGGCGCGGCCGGCATCAAGCTGGCCTATGACTTCGCCGAGAAGGCCTGGATCGAGGGCGGGATCAACCGGGTGATCCTGGCCACCGACGGCGACTTCAACGTTGGCGTGGCGAACGTCGAGGCCCTGAAGGATTTGGTCGCGCGCAAACGCAAGACCGGCATTACCTTGACGGTCCTGGGCTTCGGCACCGGCAACTACCAAGAGGCCCTGATTGAGCAGATCGCCGACGTCGGCAACGGCAACTACGCCTACATCGACCGCCTGGCCGAGGCGCGCAAGGTCCTGGTCAGGGACATGTCCTCGACGCTCTTCACCATCGCCCAGGACGTCAAGGTCCAGATCGAGTTCAACCCGGCCGTAGTCGGCGAGTACCGCCTGATCGGCTTCGAGAACCGCCTTCTGGCCCGGGAGGACTTCCGCAACGACAAGGTCGACGCCGGCGACATCGGCGCCGGCCACACGGTCACGGCACTCTACGAGATCGCACTGGTCGACAGCCCCGGGCTGAAGATCGATCCGCTGCGCTACCAGGCAACGGTCGCCCCGGTCTACGATCCAGGTGACTCGGAGTTTGCCTTGCTGAAGCTGCGCTACAAGCTGCCCGGGGAGGACGAGAGCCGGCTGATCGAGCAGCCGCTCGAGCGGGCGTTGCTCGAGGATGGCGGGGGCAATCCCAGCGCGGATTTCCGCTTCGCGGCCGCCGTCTCGGCCTTTGGCCAGATTCTTCGGGATGGCCGATACACCAACGGCTTCGGCTACAACGACGTCCGGGCCCTGGCGCGGGACGCCAAGGGCGAAGACCGCTTCGGCTATCGCGCCGGCTTCCTCGAACTGGTCGACCTGGCCCAGGACCTGGATCCGTCCTAGGCCGGTCGGGGACCGAAGGGGCGCCGCGGGTCCTCCACCCCGCGGCGCCCCGGTCTTCGCGGCGCGCTTGTGTTTTCCGCGTGCCTGCGGGAAATAGACGGCAAGCAAGAAGACAGTCACGAATGGGGAGGACGCTATGGCCAAGATCGGCTTCATCGGCCTGGGCAACATGGGGCTGCCCATGGCGAAGAACCTGCTGGCCGCGGGCCACGCGGTGACCGGCTTCGATGTCGCGGCGGCCAGCCTCGAGGCTGCGGCGGCGGCCGGAATCACGACCGCCGGCAGCGCGGCCGAGGCCGCCCGGGGCGCCGAGGTCGTCGTCTCCATGCTGCCGGCCGGCCAGCACGTCCGCGCGGTCTACACCGGCGACGGCGGGGTCATCGCGGCGGCCGAGCCGGGGGCCCTGGTGATCGACAGCTCGACCATCGACGTCGCGGCGGCGCGCGAGGTCAACCGAGCCGCCGAGGCGGCCGGTCTTGAGATGCTGGACGCCCCGGTCTCCGGCGGCATCGCCGGGGCGGAAGCCGGCACCCTGACCTTCATGGTTGGCGGCAGCGACCAGGCCTTCGCCCGGGCCCAGCCTCTCCTCGACGTCATGGGCAAGAACGTCATCCACGCCGGCGGGCCGGGCACCGGCCAGGCGGCCAAGGTCTGCAACAACATGATCCTTGGGATCTCGATGATCGCGCTGTCCGAGGCCTTCACCCTGGCCGAGGCCCTGGGCCTGGGGCACCGGAAGCTCTTCGAAATCAGCTCCAAGGCCTCCGGCTCCTGCTGGGCCATGCTGAACCACCTGCCGGTGCCGGGCATCGTCGAGACCTCGGCCGCCAACCGCGACTATAAGCCGGGCTTCTCGGCGGCCATGATGCACAAGGATCTGAAGCTGTCCCAGGCCGCGGCCGACCAGGCCGGCGTGGCGACGCCCCTGGGCGCGGAAGCGGCCGCGCTTTATACACTATTTGTTAATAGTGGTAACGAGGACCTTGATTATTCAGCAATAGTCAAGCTGATCAAGGGCCGTTGAAATGTGCGTAAAGTAAACCCGAACTTCGCCATTAAAACTTGTTTAACCGCTTGCGGTTACGGTCAAGACAGGTGGCCGGCCAGAAGGGCCGGCGGAGCTAGCCTGGAGACCGACCGTGAAAGTCCTTTACTTGGAAACCATTGCCCTCGTCGAGCGTCTTCACCGCCAGTGCCTGGAAGTGGTGAAGGCCGAGCTTGAACGCCTGGGCATCCGGGACCTCAACAGCGTCCAAGCCATGATCCTCTTCAACATCGGCGATGCCGAGTTGACGGTCGGCGAGCTCACGCAGCGTGGCTACTACCAGGGCTCCAACGTGTCCTACAACGTCAAGAAGATGGTCGAGCACGGCTACCTGATCCAGGAGCGCTCGCAGCACGACCGCCGGTCCTTCCACGTCCGCGTCTCGGACAAGGGCCTCGAGGTCTGCCAGGCGATCAACAAGCTCTTCGACCGCCACGTCAGCGAGCTGACCAACGGCACCGCCTCGCCGGACGCCCTGCGCGATGCCAACCAGGAGCTGTCCAAGCTGCAGCATTTCTGGACCCTGCCGCAGCACTACGGCGGCCGCATGACCTCCGCCGCCTGATCTCCCGCCATCGGCCGTCCGCGGCGGGCGGCTCCCCCGGGGGCGACCTCTAGCCTCCAGCGGCCCCTTCGGCCGTTGCACCGCGCCTATCATCTTTATCCAACCAAGGCCTGCGGCCGTCCCGCGCTCCTTGGTGTAAGGCTTCGCGCATAGGCGCGCCGCTGGTGCCTGCCGCGCCGACCCCTGGATACCGCCTTCCCAAATCCGGGCCCAGGCCGAAGGACGTGATGGCGCTGCCATCAATGCGCGCTCCTGCCGTGCCCGGTCACGGCCGACCTTCTCCGACCGCCGTCCATCGCTTGACACGACACAAGCGGACCCGCTGCCGGTCGCTGGGACTATTGCCATCTACGGCGCGCCAAGCGGCACGAGAGGGCCAGCTTCACGTAAGCGCCATGCAACACTGGGTTGATCTTTTGACGCACTGCGCAGATCATCAGTAGAGGCTTACAACGCAGCCGGTTTGAGCTGCGGCGCGGAGACGACAAGAGCCGCTGCTTCGGACGCGTCTCCGCAGCAAGGATGGGAGGTTAGTTCTATGCGCAGACAGCGAGGGGCGGCGGTACGGAATGTGACCGCCGCTTTGCTTTTGGCCGGTCTTCTCTGCGGTGCGTCGACCTCAGTGATGGCGCAATCCGCGTCGGGCGAAGGCGATCTCGTGTCGAGCCGCGTCGCCGAGCTGCTCGAGATCGTGGCAGGGGCCGATGCCCAATCCGACGCCGCCGTCCTCGCCCTCGAGGCAGTCCAGGCGGACGGCGGGCTCTCCATCGCGGCGCGAGAGCAGATCCTGCACGACTTCGCGCTGCAACTGCGTGCGGAGGCGGAGAGCGCGGCTGGGCGAGAGGCCCTGCGGTCCCTGACCGGATATCAGAGCCAGGTGCTGGTCCAGCACGAGGAGCGGGGCCCGGCACTGATCCCGAGATGGCGCGTCGCGGGCGTCGCCCGCGGCACCCTGGCCCTTTGGGATCGTGTGGCCGCGGCGGCGGGCGCCCAGCGGCAGCTCGCGGCCGGGACGATGGACCTGGCGGGCGCGCTGTCCAAGGCCGAAAGCGCTCAGGACACGGCTGCGCTCGCGCAGGCCCTCAGCGCCGCGCCGCCGGATCAGCTGCGCGCCCAGCGCAGTCAGCTCCTGGCGATGCTGGAAAGCAACGACGCCATGGCGCCGGCCGCGGCCGAAGCCGCGCTGCGGCTGGGGGACGCCGAGCTCGCCGCTGCCGTCCTGGCCTCGGGCGACCGCCGCACCGCGGTCCGGCTGATCGCCGGCCTCGGTGAGAGTCTGCCCGCCGAGGCAGCCTTCCCGATCCTGCGGGACGCGAGCCGGGACGAGGTCTTGGCCTCCGCCGCCATCCTGGAGATCGGCAAGTCGGCAGGCGAGCTGCCGGCCGCCCAGGCCTTCCTGCTCGAGACCCTGGCCGACCCCGAGCACGGCGGTTCCGCGGCGGCCGCCCTTGCCGCCGTGGACGGCGACGAGATGGTCGCAGCGGTGGCCGGAACGCTGGAGGCCAGCGACGACGAGGCCGTGCAGAGCAAGGCGGTTCTGATGCTGGCCCTGGATGGCTCGCCCCAGGCCCGGGAGAGCCTGCGCGCCTTCGCGCTGCGGCCCGACGTCTCCGATCAGCTGCGGCAGGACGTCTTGACTTGGCTTCGGGAGGGAGCGGAATGATGGCCAGGATGAATAGGGGCCTTGCGGCCATTGCATTTCTGACCGCATCGCTCGGCGTTGTGGCAAATGCCCAGGAAGTTGAAACCTATACCGAGTTCGGCGGCCCGCTGGCCCTGGGCTATCCGGTGCCGCTGCCGGTCGACTCCCTGACCCCGGTCGACGGCTTCCGGTCCTTCGCCAGCCTGCAGGCGCGGCATCTCGACCTCGCCTTCAGCAGCAAACGCATCGAGCCGATCGTGATCGGGCGCACGCTCGAGGGCCGGCCGATCATCGCCTACCGCTTCGGAGATCGGAACAAGCGGACCGTGGAAGGCCTGCGCGAAGGCGCGATGCTGGTCAACGGCACCATCCATGCCCGCGAATGGCAGTCGCCGGAGGTCGTGACCGAGATCTTCGAGCGCCTGGCCCTGAACGACCGGGACGACGGCCTCTTCGAGTATCTCTCGGACAACGCCAACATCATCGTGATTCCGACCCTGAACATCGACGGCTTCCTGCAGACCCAGCGCTGGCCCGACCAGGTGGTCCTGGGCGAGACGGGCTCGCCCCGCGACGGCCGGCAGAGGCGCAAGAACAAGCTGGACGTGGACGATGACCTCTTCACCCTGGAAGACCATCTCCTGGGCGTCGACCTCAACCGCAACTTCCCGGTCGGCTTCGGCGGTGGCAGCCCGGAGCCCGAGAGCATCGTCTATCACGGTCCTTTTCCGCTCAGCGAGGTCGAGAGCCAGGCCCTGACCGCGGCGGCCGAGCTGGGCCCTGAAAACCGCCTCAGGAGCTTCGTCGACATCCATTCCTTCACCAAGCTTCTCTTCATCCCCAACACCGGCAATGCGCGGCGCGATGCGATCACCGAGTCCTTGTCCCAGAAGGTGCAGAGCACCCTGGCTAGCTTCGGATCGAACTATGCCTTGATCCCGCTGGCCGTCGGGGACGTCATCGGTGCCACCGACGAGTTTTTCGCGGAGACCTACCAGGTTCCCTCCTGGACCTTCGAGATCGAGCCGGACGAGAACGGCGGCCTGAACTACGGCGGCTTCGGGGCGCCCAACGACGGCTTCATGCTGCCGGACTCCCAGATCGCGCGGGTGCGCGACGAGGTCGCGCAGCAGCAAGTCATGCTGTTCTACCACCAGGCCGGTCCGCCCTCGATCGTGGCCGTGCGGGTGATCGACCGCAGCAACGGCAAGACCGTCTACCGGGCCGACTGGAAGGTCCGGGGCAACGGCAAGCGGCGGGTCCTGCGGGTGCGGACCAACAAGCGGCTGCGCGCCGACCGTCCCTACCGGCTCTGGGTAGCCTTCGACAAGCCGATGCGGGTCCGGCAGGCCGGCGACGTCGTGCCCTTCCCGGGGCTGATCCAGCCCAACCTGCCGATGGTCGAGCTTTCGGCCGAGGGCCAGTCGGTTAGCTTCGAAAGCCTGAGCTGGCTGAACGAGCCTGGCAAGGCGCCCGACGGCTACCGGCGCTACGAGGACGACGCCTTCGCGGCCGACTTCACCCTGCCGGCCGGCCTCGACGGGACGCCGCTCCAGCTCGCGGTCACGGTCGCCGACTTCGCCCTGCAGCAGCTTGACGCCAACCCCCGGACGCCGGTCGACTGGGTCGACGGCGCCTGGTCGGGCTACGAAGACGAGACCGGTACGGAGGGTGACGTCGGCGGGACCGATTCGACCCTGCTCATCGGCCGCGCCGCGTACTGAGGGTCACTTGCCGAAGGCCTGCGGCCAGCGCGCCGGCATGCAGCGGAGGTACTGCTCGGCATAGGCGGTCTCGGCGCCCAGTTCCCGGGCGGCGTGCCAGGCCCAGCGCGGGTCGTACATCATGCCCCGGGCCAGCATGACCAGGTCGGCCCGGCCCTCGGCGATGATGGCCTCGGCCTGGCGGGCCCGGTTGATCATGCCGACCGCAGTGACCGGGATCGAGACCGCCCTCTTGACCGCGGCGGCGAAGCCGACCTGGTAGCCCGGGCCGACGGCGATCTTCTGCCGGTGGTCGATGCCGCCCGAGGTGATGTCGACGAAGTCGCAGCCCAGGTCCTCCAGGGCCTGGGCGAAGGCGATGGTGTCCTCGATCGTGGTCCCGCCCTCCACCCAGTCGACGGCGCTGATCCGAACGCCCAGCGGCTTCTCGGCCGGCCAGGCCCGGCGCACCGCCTCGAAGACCTCGAGCGGGTAGCGCAGACGCTTCTCCAGGCTGCCGCCGTAGGGGTCGTCGCGTCGGTTTGAGAGCGGCGAGAAGAACTGGTTCAGCAGGTAGCCGTGGCCGGCGTGGAGTTCCAGCACGTCGACCCCGAGCCGGCGGCAGCCTTCCGTGGCCTGCACGAACTCCTCGCGGATCTCATCCATGCCCGCCCGGTCCAGCGCCTGGGGCAGGTGCCAGTCCGGGGCGAAGGGCAGGGCCGAGGGACCGAGGGTCAGCCAAGCGCCTTCTTCCGCGGTCAGCGGCCGGCTGCCGTCCAGCGGCGTGTGGCAGGAGGCCTTGCGCCCGGCGTGGGCCAGCTGGACCCCCAGCTTGGCCACACCCCAGCGGCGGCAGAAGTCGAACACCCGGCCCATCGCCGCCTCCTGCTCGTCGTTCCACAGGCCGGCGCAGCGCGGCGTGATCCGGCCGACCGCCGAGACGTGGGTCGCCTCGGTGAAGACCAGGCCGGCGGCGCCCATGGCGAACTGGCCCAAGTGCATGAGGTGCCAGTCGTGCATGCAGCCCTCCTCGGCGACGTACTGGCACATCGGGGAGACCACGATCCGGTTCGGCAGTTCGAGATCCCGAAGTCGAATCGGCGAGAAAAGCTGGCTCACGGCACCTCCCCTGGTCTGGGGCCACGGCATCCGGGAACGGCGCGGGCCGCGCCCCGGAGGCTGACTACACAAGGGCGGCGAAAGGCTGTCCAGGGAAAAGGGGGCGGAGCCTGCCGGCACGCCGGCGCTCTGCGCCCGCTCGGCTCCGATCGTAGGCGGCTCGACCTGTCGGGTGATCAGGAGGCCTTGGCGCCTTTCCGGGCGGCGCCCTCCAGCGCCATGTGGATCTTCGCCCGCATCTCGTCGAGGTCGATCGGCTTGGTGATGTAGTCGTCCATGCCGGCGGCGATGTACTCCTCCCGATCTCCGCGCATGGCGTTGGCCGTCACCGCGAGGATCGGGCAGTCGGCGTTGGGGTTGTCCAGGGACCTGATGCGCCGCGTGGCTTCGAGGCCGTTCATGATCGGCAGCTGGACGTCCATCAGGATCAGGTCGTAGGGATGGCGCTGCGCCGCCTGCACCGCCTCGACGCCGTCGGCGGCGCTGTCCACGCGGTAGCCGGCCTGCTTGAGCACGGTGGTGACGAGCTGCTGGTTGACCGGGTTGTCTTCGACCAGGAGCACCCTGACCTTCGCCGGGCCGCCTTGCGGGCGGGTTGCCTCCTCGGTGCCGACGGCTCGCGCGGAAGCGCCGTCTGCCGAAGTTTCGCGGTCCTCGAGCAGCTCGTGGATCGTTCGCAGCAGGGCGCTCTGCAGGACCGGCTTGGGGCAGGAGGCGTCGAAGCCGAGGGCTTCCTCCTCCGAGCCGGGTTCGATGCCGGAGGAGGCGAGGATCAGCCGCAGCCCGAGGAATTGCGGCTGCGATCTGATCTGCTTGCAGAGCGCGATGCCGTCGGTCTCCGGCATCATGCGATCGATCACCGCTAGATCGTAGGGGCGACCGCTGCCCGCGGCCTCGGTCAGCTGGGCCAAGGCCAACTTGGCGTTGGCGACCAGGTCGACCTCGGCGCCGAAGCCCTCCAGCTGCAGCTTGAAAATGCGCCGGTTGAGGGCATTGTCGTCGACCACCAGCAGCCGTCGGCCGGCAATGTCGATCTCCTGGCGCTTCCGGATCGTCTCCGCCGGCGGGACCACGTCCTGGAGGCGGACCCGCACCCAGAAGGTGCTGCCCTTGCCCTCGGTGCTATCGACTCCGATCTCGCCTTGCATCAGGGCGGTGAGCTCCTTGCTGATTGCCAGGCCAAGGCCTGAGCCCTCGAACTTCCGCTCGGCGGAGGTGTCGGCCTGGGAGAAGCGGTCGAAGATCGTCTCGAGCTTGTCTTCGGCGATGCCGATCCCGGTGTCCGAAACGGCGAAGAGCAGGTCCCTTTCGCCAGCCTTCCCGGCGCCGGCCTGCTTGATCTCGATGGTGACGCCGCCGCTTTCGGTGAACTTGATCGCGTTGCCGACCAGGTTGATAAGGATCTGGCGCAGGCGGCCCGGGTCGCCACGCAGCTTCTCTGGCAGCGAGGGGTCGACGAAGCTGCTGAGGTCGAGGTGCTTGGCGGCCGCCTGGGCGCCGAGCAAGGTGACCACGTCGGCGAGGATCTCCTCGACGCCGAAATCCTCGACGTCGAGCTTCAGGGAGCCGGATTCCATCCTGGAGAAATCGAGAATGTCGTTGAGCAGCGACAGCAGGGAGGTGCCGGAGGAGCGCAGGGTCTCGACGAACTCCTTTTGCTGGGCGGTCAGCTTGGTGTCCAGCAGCAGGTTGGCGAAGCCCAGGACGCCGTTCATGGGCGTCCGAATCTCGTGGCTCATGATGGCCAGGAACCTGCGCTTGGCTTCCTCCGAGGCGATTGCCTTGTCGCGGTCGGCCAGGACCGCGCGCTGGCTTTCCAGGACGGTCCGCAGCATCGGCTCGTGGATCAGGAGCGCGCTGCCCAAAGCCACCAGGCCGACGGCGATGCCGGCGGCGAGCAGGACCAGGAAGGCGAAGGAAGCCGTCTCGCCCGAGCTGTTGCGGATCGCGGCGGCGGCTTCTTCGAAGGCCGGTCGGATGCTGAACACGCTCAGGGTCTCGATCGCCTCGATGTTGGCGGCTTGAGCGCTGCCGTCGAGCCGCTCGGCGGTGACGATCGGATGGGCCAGCTCGATCAGCTCGCCGATCATCGTCTCCAGGGCCGGGTCGACGTCGTCCTCGTCGGCCTCCCAGATCTCCTGGAGCTCGGCCGGCATCTCTTCATCGGCGATGTCGAAGCCCTTCGCGGCGGCTTCCCCGTCGACCTGGATCGACTCCGCGATCTCGTCCCAGGCCGCCTCCTCCTCTTCCTCGTGTCCCTCCTCCGACTCGGCCACGCCGTCCTCGTCGGCGAAACGAAGCGCGGTGAAGGCCAAGACCAGGTCGCGATAGGCCGACTCCAGAAGGGTGCGCTGCCCCGCCGTGATCTCGCCCTGCTCGGACTGGCTGCGCGCCCTGAGGATCTCGACCTCGAGCTGGCTCTCGGCCGCGATCAGCTGGACGAAGGCCATGAAGTAGCCGGCATTGGCGCGGAGCTTCTGAAGTTCCAGGTAGCCGAGCGACACCGAGGCCGCCAGGCTGAGAAGGATCGCGGCGGTCGCCGCCCAGTATCTGGAGCGCAGAAACGCGCGCGTGACGGTGTGCGGCATTTGGGACCACCGGAGAACTGAAGGGGACTCAGGTGACCGATCATAGGCCAAAAGGGTTAATATTGCGCCAGGAAGAGTGAAGAATTAGCCCATATAAATTAGTTATATTGGTTCAAGAGCGGGGATGCCGCGCCCGGCGCGTCCTCTCCCTGCCTCCAAGTCCTGAAGAGTCGCCGGCGCCGGCCGCTCAGAAGAAGGCCTGGATTCCGGTCTGGGCGCGGCCCAGGATCAGGGCGTGGATGTCGTGGGTGCCCTCGTAGGTGTTGACCGCCTCCAGGTTCATGACGTGGCGGATCACGTGGTACTCGTCGGCGACGCCGTTGCCGCCGTGCATGTCGCGGGCGGTGCGGGCGATGTCCAGGGCCTTGCCGCAGGAGTTGCGCTTGGCCAGCGAGATCGCCTCCGGCGCGGCGCGGCCCTCGTCCATCAGCCGGCCCAGGCGCAGGCAGGTCTGCAGGCCGATGGTGATCTCGGTCTGCATGTCGGCCAGCTTCTTCTGGATCAGTTGGTTGGCGGCCAGGGGCCGGCCGAACTGCTTGCGCTCCAGCGTGTAGTCGCGCGCGGCGTGCCAGCAGAACTCGGCCGCGCCCAGGGCGCCCCAGGCGATGCCGTAGCGGGCCCGGTTTAGGCAGCCGAAGGGCCCCTTCAGGCCCTTGACCTCAGGCAGCAGGTTCGCCTCAGGGACCTCGACGTCGTCCATGACGATCTCGCCCGTGATCGAGGCCCGCAGCGAGAACTTGCCCTCGATCTTGGGCGCCGAGAGCCCCTTCATGCCCTTCTCCAGGATGAAGCCGCGGATCTCGTCCTCGGGCTCGGTCCGGGCCCAGACCACGAAGACGTCGGCGATGGGCGAGTTGGTGATCCACATCTTGGCGCCCTTGAGGAGGTAACCGCCGTCCACCTTGCGCGCCCGGGTCGCCATGCCGGCCGGGTCGGAGCCGTGGTCCGGCTCGGTCAGGCCGAAGCAGCCGACCAGCTCGCCGGTCGCCAGGCGCGGCAGGTACTTGCGGCGCTGGGCCTCGCTGCCGTAGGCGTGGATCGGGTGCATGACCAGGCTGGACTGCACGCTCATGGCCGAGCGGTAGCCGCTGTCGACCCGCTCGACCTCGCGCGCGACCAGGCCGTAGCTGACGTAGTTAACCCCGGCGCAGCCGTAGTCCTCGGGCAGGGTCGAGCCCAGGAAGCCGAGCGCGCCCATCTCGGTCATGATCTCCCGGTCGAAGCGCTCGTGCCGGTTGGCCTCGAGCACCCGGGTCATCAGCTTTTCCTGGCAGTAGGCCCGGGCGGCGTCGCGGACCAGGCGCTCGTCCTCGGTAAGCTGCTCATCCAGCAGCAGCGGGTCCTCCCAGGCGAAGCTGGCGCGGGCGGAGGGGGCGGCGGCACTGGGGTCTTTCAGGGGCACCGGCTCGGCAGGGCTCATCGGGCTGTCCTCGATCGCTTTGCTCGTCTGGCTTTAGATAATACCTTGTCGGGGCCCCGTCGAGCCAGGGCGCCGGGCAGGCGGGCCGGACGGGGCGGCGGAGGCCGAATCGACATGGCGGAGCAGCCGGACGACCTCGGCGAGGTCATCTACGAGTTCATACCGATGGGCCGCTACGTCAAGGTCGCCGCGGTCGACCCGGCGACCCTGACCGAGGTCTCGATCGTCGGCGACCCGGCGGCGGGCGAAACCCTGCTGAAGCGCCAGGCCCGGCGCAAGCTGGCTTACGTCCTGGCCAAGAAAGCCGGGAACTGATCAAGCGGACTCGGCGCCGAAGCCGTGTCCGGCAGCTTTCCGCCTTGCCTTGGGACCGCCGCTTGCGCTATGAGCCTGCCGGGAAAGGCGGGGGGCGTCTTCGGGCGCGGCTCCGCCCAGCGATAATAAAAGCATGAACGGGGAGCGGATCTTGGCAGCGGCCAGTCCCGCCTTCTGGTCACACTCGCGACCGCAACCACCGAAACGTGTCAGCGCGACCCGCCGACAGCAATCCGGTCTCTCCGGGCCGGCGCCGTCCGCGCACGGCCGGCCCTGAGAGGCGTGGATGGAAGACACCTTTGCCTATTTCCTGGACCAGCTGATCAACGGCCTGACCCTGGGCTCGATCTACGGCCTGATCGCGATCGGCTACACCATGGTCTACGGCATCATCGGCATGATCAACTTCGCCCACGGCGAGATCTTCATGATCGGCTCCTTCCTGGCGCTGATCGCGATCCTGCTGTTCGGCGTGACCGGCAGCTGGGTGCCGCTCGCCCTGATCTCGGTCCTGCTGGTGGTCATGGTGCTGTCGATGCTGCTGACCGCCGTCTATGGCTGGACCCTGGAACGGGTCGCCTACCGGCCGCTCCGGGGCTCGCCGCGCCTGGCGGCCCTGATTACCGCCATCGGGATGTCGATCTTCCTGCAGAACTACGTGCAGCTGCTTCAGAGCGCGCGGATCAAGCCGCTGCAGCCGATCGTGGTCGGCGGCATCGAGATCCTGCGCGAAGGCAACTACATCGTCTCCCTCAGCTACATGCAGATCCTCATCGTGGTGTTGATGGTGGTGCTGATGCTGATCTTTTCCCAGATCATCGGGCGCACCGCCCTGGGCCGAGCCCAGCGCGCCTGCGAGCAGGACCGCGATATGGCCGCCCTGATCGGGATCAATGTCGACCGGACGATCTCCTTGACCTTCGTCATGGGCGCCTCGCTGGCCTCGGTGGCCGGCATGATGTTCCTGCTCTACTACGGGGTGATCGACTTCTTCATCGGCTTCCTGGCCGGGATCAAGGCCTTCACGGCGGCGGTCCTCGGCGGTATCGGCTCGCTGCCCGGCGCTATGCTGGGAGGGCTTCTGATCGGCCTGATCGAGGCCTTCTGGTCCGGCTACTTCACGGTCGAATACAAGGACGTGGCGGCCTTCTCGATCCTGGTCCTGGTCCTGATCTTCCGGCCGACCGGCCTGCTCGGCAAGCCGGACATCGAGAAGGTCTGAGGCCGTGGCCGCGATCGAAACCAGCCCCGCCCACCAGGTCGCCATCGACGTGCCGGGGATCGCCAAGGAGGCCGGGGCGACCTTCCTGGTCGTCGCGGTGCTGTCGATCGGCTTGGTCGGCTTCGAGACCGTCGACGTCCCCGGCGGCATCGAGATCAACTACCGTTTTCTCGATGTCTTCCTCATCAGCTTGATCTGTGCCGCGGGTCGGGTCAGCTGGTGCCTGCAGCGCGATCATCATCCCCTCGCGGGGGCCTTGACCGCGCTGCCCTTCGCCATCTTCTTGACCCCCACCGTCTTCAGCGAAGGCCTCGGCACGCTCTTAGGCAGTCCGGAGCTGGGGACGACGCTGACCGCCCTGCGGCCCTTCAACTCCCCGATCATCATCGGCGTGGTCGCGCTGGTCCACTGGGTGCTCGGGCTGCGCGGCCTCTGGGGCTATCGGCATGCAATCGACGGCCTGACCGCGGAGGAGCGCGAGGCGCGCCTGGACCTCTTCAGCGCACGGGTGCAGACGGTCGCGCGCTATGTCGGCCCGGTGCTGATCGCGCTCGCACTGATCTTTCCCTTCCTGCCGATCGCCGACCGCCGGATGCTCGACATCGCGATCCTGGTGACCACCTACATCATGCTCGGCTGGGGCCTGAACATCGTGGTTGGCCTCGCCGGCCTGCTCGACCTCGGCTACGTCGCCTTCTACGCGGTCGGCGCCTACAGCTACGCGCTGCTGGCGACGACCTACGACCTTGGCTTCTGGGTCTGCCTGCCCTTCGCCGGCCTCATGGCGGCGCTGGCCGGCGTGATCCTCGGCTTCCCGGTGCTGCGCCTGCGCGGCGACTACCTGGCGATCGTCACCCTGGGCTTCGGCGAGATGATCCGGGTGATCCTGCTCAACTGGTACGACTTCACCCGCGGCCCCGACGGCATCTCGGGCATTCCGCGGCCCAGCTTCTTCGGCATCGCCGAGTTCAAGCGCAGCCTGCCGGACGGCCTGACCTTCCACGACCTCTTTGGCGTCGCCTACAGCCCGATCCACCGGATCATCTTCCTCTTCTACCTGATCCTGGCGATGGCGCTGGTGGTCAACTTCTTCACCATGCGGATCCGCAAGCTGCCGGTCGGGCGCGCCTGGGAGGCCCTGCGCGAGGACGAGATCGCCTGCCGCTCGCTGGGCATCAACCCGCGCAACACCAAGCTCACGGCCTTCGGCATCGGCGCCATGTTCGGCGGCTTCGCCGGGTCCTTCTTCGCCACCCGCCAGGGCTTCATCAGCCCGGAGAGCTTCACCTTCATCGAATCGGCGGTGATCCTGGCGATCGTCGTCCTGGGCGGTTTCGGCAGCCAGCTCGGCGTGGTGGTCGCGGCGATTCTCCTGATCGGCCTGCCCGAGTTCTTCCGCGAGCTTCAGCAGTACCGCATGCTCGCCTTCGGCGCCGCCATGGTCCTGATCATGCTGTGGCGGCCGGCCGGCCTGCTGGCCCATCGGGATCCGACGCTTGTGCTCGGCGACGGCAAAGGCGCCGGGCCGCCGGACGACGGGGAGTAGCGGCGATGGACACGACCCCAGCCGCGACCGATCCCGCCGCCCGGCCGCTCTTGAACGTCGAGCACCTGACCATGCGCTTCGGCGGCCTAGTCGCCATTGACGACGTCTCCTTCGCGGCGCGGAACCGGGAGATCACGGCGATCATCGGGCCCAACGGCGCCGGCAAGACCACGGTCTTCAATTGCCTGACCGGCTTCTACAAGCCGACCGTCGGGCGACTGGCCCTGCGCCACCCCAACGGCGAATACCTGCTCGAGCGAATGGAGGGCTATCGGATCGCCCAGGTCGCCAGCGTGGCCAGGACCTTCCAGAACATCCGGCTTTTCCCTAAGATGACGGTCCTGGAAAACCTGATCGTGGCCCAGCACAACAAGCTGATGCGCGCCTCGGGCTTCTCGGTCCTCGGGCTGCTCGGCTTCAAGCAGTACACCCGGGCGGAGCGCGAGGCGATCGACCTGGCCCGCTACTGGCTAGACCAGATCAACCTGACCCCCCTGGCCGACACCGACGCCGGCAACCTGCCCTACGGCGACCAGCGCCGCCTGGAGATCGCCCGGGCCATGTGCACCGAGCCGATTTTGCTCTGCCTGGACGAGCCGGCGGCCGGCCTAAACCCGCGGGAATCCCATGCCCTCAACGAGCTCCTGATCTACATCCGCGACAAGCACGACATCGGCGTCCTGCTGATCGAGCATGACATGAGCGTGGTCATGGAGATCTCGGACCACATCGTGGTCCTGGACTACGGCCGCAAGATCTCGGACGGCACGCCCGAGGCGGTGCGCAGCGATCCCGCGGTGATCCGGGCCTATCTGGGCGAGGAGGGGGACGAAGAGTTGCCGGCCGAGGTGGCAGGCGATCTCAACCCGGAGGCGCAGGCATGACCATGATGCTGAAGATATCCGGCGTCCAGACCTTCTACGGCAACATCCAGGCCCTGAAGGGCGTCGACGTCGAGGTCCGCCAGGGTGAGATCGTGACCCTGATCGGGGCCAACGGCGCCGGCAAGACGACCCTGCTGATGACCATCTGCGGCAATCCTCGCGCGGCGAGCGGCCAGATCGTCTTCGAGGGCAAGGAGATCACCAAGAAGCCGACCTACGAGATCGTCCACATGGGCATTGCGCAGTCGCCCGAAGGCCGGCGGATCTTCCCGCGTATGACCGTGCTGGAAAACCTCCAGATGGGTGCGACCACGGCCGCCAGCGATCACTTCGAGGAGGATCTCGCGCAGGGCTTCAAGCTCTTCCCGATCCTGGAGCAGCGGCGCAACCAGCGCGGCGGCACCCTGTCGGGTGGGGAGCAGCAGATGCTGGCCATCGCCCGCGCCCTGATGGGGCGGCCGCGGCTGTTGTTGCTGGACGAGCCCTCGCTCGGCCTGGCGCCGATGATCGTCAAGCAGATCTTCGAGGTGATCCGGCGGATCAACAAGGAGCAGGGCATGACCGTCCTGCTGGTCGAGCAGAACGCCTTCCATGCCCTGAGGCTCGCCGACAGGGCCTACGTCATGGCCAACGGCCAGATCGTCATGCAGGGCAGCGGTGCCGAACTTCTGGCCGACGAGGAGGTCCGCAAGGCCTACCTCGAAGGCGGCGCGACGGCGGCCTGATCGGAGACGACCCATGCTGGAGCTAATCGGCAGCAGCCTGCCGGCGATGATCGTGGTGACCTTCCTGACGATGGGCTTCTCGGCCTTGATGACGGGGATCGGCCTGGCGACCACATGGCGCCCGGTCTGGCAGGTGATTCCCTATTGCCTCCTGCTCGGCCTCGCCGACCGCTTTCTGGTCTGGAGCCTTTTCAAGGGCGAGCTGCTTCTCCTCTCCGGCTATCTGATCGACACGATCTTTCTCACCCTGGTCTGCCTCCTGGCCTATCGGGTGACCCAGGTACACAGGATGCTGACGCAGTATCCCTGGCTCTACGAGCGCAGCGGGCTTTTGAATTGGCGTGAGAGAAAAAGCGTATAAGTGTCTAAATTAAATAGAAATTGTTCCAGTTGAAGCGATTCTTTAGCATGATAGAATGTCGTCCAGTCCCCGGCCGCTCCGGCCGGGAAGGGATGATCTTCGTGCAAGATGGCGGTGTTGCCGCCACCCCTTCATGAAAGCAGGGAGCAATCCATAGATGCGGAACTTCAAAAGTACGCTGATCGCGGCGGCTGCCTTGACGGTCGCCAGCTACGGCTCGGCAATTGCGGAAATCAAGATCTCCACGGTCGGTCCCATGACCGGGCAATACGCCTCCTTCGGCGAGCAGATGCAGCGCGGCGCTGAGATGGCGGTCAAGGACATCAACGCGGCCGGAGGCGTTCTCGGCCAGAAGCTGCAGCTCCTCGTGGAAGACGATGCCTGTGATCCCAAGCAGGCGGTCGCGGCGGCGAACAAGCTGGCCAGCGAAGGCGTTGCCTTCGTCGCCGGCCACTTCTGCTCCGGATCTTCGATCCCGGCCTCCGACGTCTACGCGGAAGAGAACATCCTGCAGATCTCGCCGGCCTCGACGAACCCACAGCTGACCGAGCGCGGCATGGCCAACGTCTTCCGGGTCTGCGGCCGCGACGACCAGCAGGGCGTGGTTGCCGGCAAGTTCCTGGCCGACACCTTCAAGGGCAAGAAGGTCGCGATCCTTCACGACAAGACCGCTTACGGCAAGGGCCTCGCCGACGAGACCAAGAAGAACATGAACGCGGCCGGTCTGCAGGAGGCCATGTACGAGGCTTATACAGCCGGTGAGAAGGATTATTCGGCGCTGATCTCGAAGATGAAGGCCGCGGGCATCGACGTCTTCTACGTCGGCGGCTACCACACCGAGGCTGGCCTGATGATCCGCCAGGCGCACGAACAGGGCTACAAGCCGCAGCTGGTCTCCGGCGACGCCCTGGTCACCGACGAGTACTGGAAGATCACCGGTGATGCCGGCGCCGGCACCCTGATGACCTTCAGCCCGGACCCGCGCAAGAATGAGGCCGCCGCGCCGCTGGTCCAGCGCTTCCGGGACGCCAACTACGAGCCTGAGGGCTACACCCTCTACACTTACGGCGCCATCCAGGCTTGGGCCCAGGCGGCCGAGAAGGCCGGCTCGACCGATACCGATGCCATGATCAAGACGCTGAAGAGCGAGCAGTTCGACACCGTCCTCGGCAACATCGGCTTCGACGACAAGGGCGATGTGACCGCGCCGGGCTACGTCTGGTACGTCTGGGGTGACGGCCAGTACGACTACGCGAAGTAGTCGGGGTCACTTTCGAGTGAAACGAGACCGGCCCGGCGCAATGCCGGGCCGGTTCTTCATTTCACTGTCGTTGCTGACCGGCTCGAGCACGGCCGGGACGCAGGCCGCCGGGCTCAGCCGTGGCCGTTCGCCCGGCCCGAGGGGTGGCCTTTTCGGACGACGCTGCCGAGGCCCATCTTGCGGGCGAAGTCGGCGCGTTCCTTCGCGTAGGCCGGTGCCACCATGGGGTAGTCCGACGGCAGGCCCCACTTGCTCCTGTACTCGGCCGGAGTCATGCCGTAAGTCGAGCGCAGGTGTCGCTTCAACATCTTGAACTTGCGGCCATCCTCCAGGCAGATTAGAAAGTTGGACCGGACGGACTCCTCGATCGGCACCGCCGGTTTTCGATGCTCGCGGCCGGCCCGGTTGTTGATGTCGGCCAGGGAGTTCCGGACGAGTTCGATGACGACCGGAAGTTCGCCGACCGGCAGGGAATTGTTGCTCGTATAGGCAGCCACCAGTGCCGCCGTCAGCCGAAGCAACTCGGCGTCGGATGCGCGGTCTGCCTGACCTGTGATTTCAGCGGTCTGATCCTGACTGCTCTTGGCCATTATTTCATCGCCCACTAATCAACCTAAGATTGTAGAAACTTGCACACTGGGGCGGGGCTAGTCAATTCCTCCGCTTGGCTTAGCCTCCCCAGGGCCTGTCTTGGTCTCTACGCCGGCCCGCGCCGGGCCGCTGCCGCTGCCTGGCCCGGCCGGCCCGTCGAGACCTTGTGGTGGCTTTTCACCGCACCGCGACATCTGGTACTATCCGCGCCCTTCGGAAGTGCCGGCACCCTCGCGGGCCGGTGCCGCCGAATCTGCACCCCAGAGCCCAAGAGTCCGGAATGACGCAGCAGATCATCGCCCTGGCCTCGGACCATGCCGGCTTCGCCCTGAAGACCGCATTGAAGGACGAGCTGGAGCGGCAAGGCTATGAGGTGCTCGATCTCGGAACCCACGGGACCGAATCGGTCGACTACCCGGATTTCGGGCATGCCATGGGACAGGCCCTCGAGGCCGGGCGCGCCGGGCGCGGCGTGCTGGTCTGCGGCAGCGGAATCGGGATCTCGATCGCTGCCAACCGCCATGGCGGGGTCCGCGCCGCGCTCTGCCACGACGAGACTTCGGCGCGGCTGGCGCGGGCGCACAACGACGCCAACGTCCTGGCCCTGGGCGCGCGCCTGATCGGGCCGGAGGTCGCGAAGAATTGCCTTCAGGTCTTTCTCGAGACGGAATTCGAGGGCGGTCGCCACGTAGGACGGGTCGCCAAGCTGGGCTGAACGCCAAAAGGGGAGGATTGCAAGCAGATGTCCGCACTCGATGCCGCCGCGAAGGAGCCCCCGGTCGGCAGCTTTTTCTCGGCCGGGCTGGCCGAGGCCGATCCCGAGCTCGACGCCGCGATCAGGGACGAGCTGCGCCGCCAGCAGGACCAGATCGAGCTGATCGCGTCCGAGAACATCGTCTCTCTCGCCGTGCTCGAGGCCCAGGGCTCGGTCCTGACCAACAAGTACGCGGAGGGCTATCCCGGACGGCGCTATTACGGCGGCTGCGAATACGTCGACGTGGTCGAGGGCCTGGCCATCGAACGGGCCAAGACCATCTTCGGTTGCGAGTTCGCCAACGTGCAGCCCCACTCGGGCGCCCAGGCGAACCAATGCGTCCTGCTCGGGCTCTGCAAGCCGGGTGACGTCATCATGGGCATGTCGCTCGCCGCCGGCGGGCATCTGACCCACGGGGCGCCGCCCAACCTCTCGGGCAAGTGGTTCCAGGCCGTGCAGTACGGCGTGCGCCGCGAGGACGCCCTGATCGACTTCGAGGAGGTCGAGCAGTTGGCCCGCGCGCACAAGCCCCGCCTGATCGTCGCCGGCGGCTCGGCCTATCCGCGGATCATCGACTTCGCCCGCTTTCGACAGATCGCCGACGCGGTCGGCGCCTATCTCCACGTCGACATGGCGCACTTCGCCGGCCTGGTCGCCGGCGGCGCCCATCCCAGCCCCCTGCCGCATGCCCACGTGGTGACTACGACCACACACAAGACCCTGCGTGGCGGGCGCGGCGGCCTGGTGCTGTCGAACGATCTGGACCTCGGCAAGAAGATCAACTCCGCGGCCTTTCCGGGCCTGCAGGGCGGGCCGCTGATGCACGCCATCGCCGGCAAGGCAGCGGCGCTCGGCGAATGCCTGCAGCCGGAGTTCAAGGCCTATGCCCGCAGGGTGGTCGAGAACGCCCGGGCCCTGGCGGCGACCCTGGTGGAGGGCGGCCTCGATATCGTGACCGGGGGCACCGACACCCATGTCGTCTTGGTCGACCTGCGGCCCAAGGGCCTGACCGGCAAGCAGGCCGAGGAGAGCCTCGACCGGGCCGGTATCACCTGCAACAAGAACGGGATCCCCTTTGATCCGGAGAAGCCGACGGTGACCTCGGGCGTCCGCCTGGGCACACCTGCCGGAACCACCCGCGGCTTCGGGCCGGCCGAGTTCCGTTACGTCGGCGCCCTGATCGGCCGGGTGCTCGACGGCCTGGCCGCGAACCCCGATAACAACGAGCCCGTGGAGCGGGCGGTCCGTGCGGAGGTGCTTGCGCTCTGCCGCAGGTTCCCGATCTATCCGGGGCTCTGAGGCGCCTGGGATTTTGAGACGGAAGGGGAGGTCAGCATTGGGGGGCCGGAACGATGCGTTGCCCGTTCTGCGGTAACGAAGACACCCAGGTAAAGGACTCGCGGCCGACCGAGGACAACTCGGCGATCCGCCGCCGTCGCCAGTGTCCGAACTGCGGCGCCCGCTTCACGACCTTCGAGCGGGTGCAGCTGCGCGAGCTGACGGTGGTCAAAGGCACCGGACAGCGCGAGCCCTTCGACCGGGACAAGCTCCTGCGTTCCATGATGATCGCCTTGCGCAAGCGGCCGGTGGATGCCGAGCGGACCGAACGCGTGGTCAATGGCCTGGTCCGGCGCCTCGAAAGCTCGGGCGAGAGCGAGATCCCCAGCAAGCTGATCGGCGAGATGGTGATGGACGCGCTCTCGGGCCTCGACCCCGTCGCCTATGTGCGCTTCGCCTCGGTCTACCGCAACTTCCGCGAGGCCCGCGACTTCGAGGAGTTCGTTGGCAAGCTCGGCACCGACGGCGACTGATCGCTCCGACCTACGGGAGATGCGCGGCGCCCTGGCCCTGGCCCGGCGCGGGCTCGGCCGGGTCGCACCCAACCCGGCGGTGGGCTGCGTCATCGCCCGAAACGGTCGGGTCCTCGCCCGCGGCTGGACCCAGCCCGGAGGCCGGCCCCACGCCGAGGCCGAGGCGCTGTGGCGGGCCGGAGACGCCGCCAAGGGCGCCACGGCCTACGTGACCCTGGAGCCCTGCGCCCATCATGGCAAGACGCCGCCCTGCGACCAGGCCCTGATCGCCGCTGGCGTTGCGCGCTGTGTCGTCGCCCTGGAGGACCCGGACCCGCGGGTCGCGGGGCGGGGAATCGCGCACCTGAAGGCCGCCGGCATCGCCGTCGAACTCGGGCTCTGCCGCGAGGAGGCCGAGACCGTCAACGCCGGATACCTCCGGCTGCGCGCCGAGGGCCGGCCCCTGGTCGCGCTCAAGCTCGCCTCCACTCTCGACGGCCGGATCGCCACCGCGACCGGCGAGAGCAGGTGGATCACGGGGGAGGCAGCCCGGGCCCGGGCGCACCTGCTGCGGGCGCGGCACGATGCGGTCCTGGTCGGCGCCGGCACCGCCCTGGCCGACGACCCGCGCCTCGACGTCCGCCTGCCGGGGCTGGAGGTGGTGCGGCCGTTGCGCGTCGTGCTCGACGGCGGCTTGGGCCTGCCTCTGTCCCACGATCTGGTCGCACAGGCCGCAGCGCGGCCGAGCTGCCTGGTGACCGGGACGGACGTCGCACAGGAGCGCCTGACCCCATACCGGGACGCCGGGCTGCAAATCCTCCGCGTCGGGCGCGGCCCCGAAGGCCACCTCGATCTGAAGGAGGCCCTGAAGGCCCTGGGCGGGCTCGGCCTGACCCGGGTCCTTGTCGAGGGCGGCGGCCGTCTGGCCGCCGGCCTGCTGAAGGCCGGCCTGGTCGACGAGCTGCACTGGTTCCGCGCGGCCAAGATCATCGGCGGCGACGGCCGTCCGGCGCTTGCCGAGCTCGGGCTGAAGGTGCTGTCGGCGGCGCCGGGCTTCGCCCGCATCGGGCTCGAGATCCTGGACGGCGACGTGCTGGAATCCTTCCGGCGAAGCGCCTAAGTTCGGCCCATGTTCACGGGAATCGTTACAGATCTCGGGCGCCTGCGCGCGATTCGGCCGGGCGGCGACACACGCCTCGTGATCGAGACCGCCTACGACACGGCGGGCATCGAGATCGGCGCCTCGATCGCCTGTTCCGGGACCTGCCTGACTGTGGTCGAGACCGGGCCGGGCTGCTTCGCCGTCGACGTCTCGGCGGAGACCCTGTCGCGGACCACCCTGGGCGCCTGGCAGCCGGGCGATCCTGTCAACCTGGAGCGCGCGCTGCGCCTCGGCGACGAACTTGGCGGCCACCTGGTCTCCGGCCATGTCGACGCGACCGCTGAGATCCTCGAGCGCCGGCCCGAGGGCGACAGCCAGCGCTTCGTGTTCAGGGCCCCGGCCGAGGTCGCGCCTTTCATCGCCGCCAAGGGCTCGGTCGCCCTGGACGGGGTCTCGCTGACCGTCAACGAGGTCGAGGACGAGCCCGGAGAGGGGGTGAGATTCGGCGTAAACATCATTCCGCATACCGCTGAAAACACGAGCTTTGGTGCGGCCCAGCCCGGGCAGCGCGTGAACCTGGAAATCGACATGCTGGCGCGCTACCTTCAGCGCCAGCTTGGCAGGCAGGATTGAACCCGGTGTCACACCCGCAGCAGGAGCCCTGGCGCGCCACCTTCGGCGAGATCAAGGCCTCGATCGACGAGATCATCGAGGAGGCCCGCAACGGCCGCATGTTCATCCTGGTCGACGACGAGGACCGGGAGAACGAGGGCGACCTCGTGATCCCTTCGCAGATGGCGACCCCGGACGCGATCAACTTCATGGCCAAGTATGGCCGCGGCCTGATCTGCCTGGCCCTGGAGCGGCAGCGCGCCGAGGAGCTGCGCCTGCCGCGCATGGAGCAGCGCAACGAGAGCCGCCACGCGACCGCCTTCACGGTTTCCATCGAGGCCCGGCACGGGGTCACCACCGGGATCTCGGCGCCGGACCGGGCGCGCACCGTGGCGGTGGCGATCGACCCCACGGCCGGCCCCGACGAGCTTTCCATGCCGGGGCACGTCTTCCCCTTGGTCGCCCGCGATGGCGGGGTCCTGATGCGCACCGGGCACACCGAGGCCGCGGTGGACCTCGCCCGCCTGGCCGGGCTCTATCCCTCGGGCGTGATCTGCGAGATCATGAACGACGACGGCACCATGGCGCGGCGCGACGACCTGATCGGCTTCGCCCAGCGCCACGGCCTCAAGATCGCGACCATCGCCGATCTGATCGCCTACCGCCTGCGCAACGACAAGATCGTCGAGCGCCGCGCGGTCGGCGGGTTCGAAAGTCGGCACGGCGGCGCCTTCGAGATGACGGTCTACACCAACGCGGTGACCGGCACCGAGCACATCGCCCTGACCAAGGGCCGGATCGATGAGTCGGCGCCGGTCCTGGTCCGGGTCCATGCGCTCAGCGTGCTGGATGACGTTCTGGGCGACCTGTCCAGCGGCCGCGGCGGCGAGTTGCAGGCGGCCATGCGGATCATCGCCGAGGCGGGCCGCGGAGTCGTGGTGTTGATCCGGAACTCGATGATGGCCAACCTGGCGCGGGAGCTCGAGCAGCGCGAGACCCAGAGCCAGCCCCCGATGGCCGAATTGAGGGACTACGGCCTCGGCGCGCAGATCCTGCTTGACCTTGGCGTGCGGGAGATGATCCTGCTGCACAACACCCGCCATACTTTCATCGGGCTGGACGGCTACGGCCTCAAGGTCGTCGGCCAGCAGCCGGTCAAGGTCGAAGGAAACCAGGCTTGAGCGAGACGCCCCACCTCTTGATCGTCGAATCCCGCTATTACGAGGACGTGGCCGCCGAGCTGCTCAGCGGCGCCACCGCCGAGCTCGAGGCCGCCGGCGCCAGCAGCGAGCGGATCGAGGTGCCCGGCGCCTTCGAGATCCCGGCGGCGGTTCGTATGGCGATCCGCTCGATGGACTTCTACGCCGGCCGCCGCCGCTTCGACGGCTATATCACCCTGGGCTGCGTGATCCGCGGCGAGACCTCGCACTACGACTACATCTGCACGGAAAGCGCCCGCAAGCTCCAGGACCTGGCGGTGAACTACACCCTGGCCCTGGGCTACGGCATCCTCACCTGCGAGACCCACGACCAGGCCATGGAGCGGGCCGCCGTGAAGCGCAAGAACAAGGGCGGCGACGCGGCCCGCGCCTGCCTGGCGATGATCGGCGTCAAGCGGCACTTTCGCCTCTTTCCCAGGTAGGACGCCTTGGCCGAAAGCGAATCGAGATCGAAGGCCTTCAGCCGGCGGCGCCACATGGCGCGCCTCGCCGCGGTCCAGGCGCTCTACCAGGTCGAGATCACCGGCCAGCGCCCGGCCGCCGTGGTGCTGGAGTTCCATAAGCACCGGCGGGACGAGGAGCTCGACGGGGTCAGCTTCAGGGACCTCGACGAGGACCTTTTCAACGAGCTGGTGGTCGCGGTCAGCCAGGAGCCCGAAGCCCTGGATGCGTTGCTGTCCGAGGTGCTGGCGGCCGAGTGGCCGGTCGAGCGGCTGGAGCGGCTGCTCCGGATCATCCTGCGCCTCGGCGCCTACGAGCTGCGGTCCCGCCCGAAGGTGCCGGTCGGCGTGGTCATCAACGAATGCCTCGACCTGGCCCACGCCTTCTACGACGGCAAGGAGCCCGGCATGGTGAACGGCGTCCTGGACCGCCTGGCGAGGATGCTGCGCGGCCCGGAGGCCTCGACCGCGCGCGAGCGGCATCGGGCGAGGCAGGGCTAGAGGGGCCTCCAGGATGGCGGGCGAGTTCGACCTGATCGAGACCTACCTGGCACCCCTGGCGGCCAAGCAGGCCGGCGCCTTCGGGCTCCGGAACGACGCCGCCATCTTTCCAGGTGGCCGGGACAAGTCCGTCGTCGTGACCTCCGACACTCTGGTCCAGGGCGTTCACTTCCTGCCCGAGGATCCGCCCGAGCTGGTGGCGCGCAAGCTGCTGCGGGTCAATCTCTCCGATATCGCCGCCATGGGCGGCAAGCCCTTCGCATATCTGCTGAACCTGGCCTTGCCCGACGACCTGGGCGGATCCTGGTTCGCCGGCCTGTCGCGCGGGTTGGCCGAGGACCAGGCGAGCTATCAGGTCGGGCTTCTGGGCGGCGACACCGTGTCGACCCCCGGGCCGCCGGTCCTGACCCTGACCGCGCTCGGTCGGATTCCCGGAGAGCGGGCCTTGCGGCGCGACGGCGCCCGGCCGGGCGACGACCTCTATGTCTCCGGCAGCATCGGCGACGCGGCGCTCGGCCTTCTCGTCCTGGAGGGCCGGCTCGCAGAGGTCCCTGAGGACGCGGGCCGTGCCCTGGCGGATCGCTATCGCCTGCCGCAGCCGCGCGTGGAGCTGGGCCAAGCCCTGGCTGAGGGCGGTTTCGCGCGGACCGCCATCGACGTCTCCGACGGCCTGGTCGCCGATCTCGGGCACCTGGCGCGGGGTGCCGGCTTGGCCGCCGAGCTCTGGGCTGCCGAGGTCCCGGTCTCGCCGGCCGCCCTGGAGGTCCTGGCCAAGGCACCGGAGCAGCTGGAGACGGTCCTGACCGGCGGCGACGACTACGAGCTGCTGTTCTCGGCGCGCGAGTCGCAGCGGGAGAGCCTGATCGAGCTCGCCCAGCAACTCGACCTGCCGATCACCCGCATCGGCCGCTTCGCCAAGGGCGAGGGGGTTTCGGTCCTGGGCCATGACGGCGCCCCCCTGGCTCTTTCACGGAGCGGTTGGGTCCATTTTCAAGGCGACTTGAGAAAATCCCTCTAAGATTCTGAATATAAAGGAACTAGTTTAACTTCCCGGGAGCCGGGCAAGCTTCGCGCTCCGGCTTCATGGTTTATTCAGACCTGGTGCCTTGACTGTCGGCTGGTGTCGTCCGCGGCCGAACAGCCAAAGAGACCATGAAGCGCCTGCTGATCAGTCTGGTCCTCGTCCTGCTCCTCGCCGGTGGCGGCGCAGCCTGGTGGTTCTTGAACCAGGACGCCGAGCCGACCGAGGCCGAGGCCCCCGTCGAGCCGGCACCCAAGCCGAACTTCGTGAAGATCGATCCGATCATCCTGCCGTTGATCCAGCAGAACAAGGTCACCCGCTTCGTCACCTTGGTGATCACTTTGGAGATGCCGATCGAGGACGCGATCCTCAAGGTCGAGCTGGTCAAGCCGCGGCTGATGGACGCGCTCTTCACCGAGCTGCACAGCCTGTTCAGCATGAAGATGGTGCGTGAGCAGGGCCCCGACTCGTCCTTGGTCAAGCGGCGCGTCAAGCTGGTGTGCGAGCGGATTCTGGGCGCCGGCACGGTCGATGCCGTGCTGTTGCAGGGGGTCTCGCAGCAGCGTCCGAACAGCGGCTGAGCCGGGCGGCCGCGGCTTGCCACGGCCGCCGCCTTCTGGCATTTTCCGCGCGCATTTTTCCAGGCTCCTTGGGGCATCGAGGGTGCCGGCGCGTCCTGCGCCGGCTCGTTCTACAAAAGGGCTACCAAATGACAGAGCTTTACGTTGTTCTCGCCTGCGGCCTCGTCGCCGTGGCCTACGGGGCGGTGACCTCGCGGTCGGTTCTGGCCGCCAGCGCCGGCAACGAACGGATGCAAGAGATCGCGGGGGCTGTCCAGGAGGGCGCCCGGGCCTATCTCAACCGCCAGTACATGACCATCGCGTTCGTCGGGATCGTGATCTTCGGCGTGATCTGGTGGCTGCTGGGCCTCAAGGTCGGCATCGGCTTCCTGATCGGCGCGGTGCTTTCGGGCGCGGCCGGCTACATCGGCATGAACGTCTCGGTCCGGGCCAATGTCCGCACCGCCGAGGCGGCCCGCCAGGGCCTCGGCCAGGGCCTGCGCATCGCCTTCCAGGCCGGCGCGGTCACCGGCATGCTGGTGGCGGGCCTGGCCCTGCTGGGCGTGGCCGGCTACTACCTCTTCCTGAAGTCCAGCGGCAGCGGCGGCCGCGAGCTGGTCGACGCTCTGGTCGCCCTCGGTTTCGGCGCCTCGCTGATCTCCATCTTCGCGCGCCTGGGCGGCGGGATCTTCACCAAGGGCGCCGACGTCGGCGCCGACCTGGTGGGCAAGGTCGAGGCCGGCATCCCCGAGGACGATCCGCGCAACCCGGCGGTGATCGCCGACAACGTGGGCGACAACGTCGGCGACTGTGCCGGCATGGCCGCGGACCTCTTCGAGACCTATGCCGTGACCGTGGTCGCGACCATGGTCCTGGCCTCGATCTTCTTCGCCGGCCAGGCGGTGATGGATGCCATGATGCTCTATCCGCTGATGATCGGCGGGGTCTGCATCGTGACCTCGGTGGTCGGCACCTACTTCGTGCGCCTGGGCGCGTCGCAGAGCATCATGGGCGCACTCTATAAGGGCTTCGTTGCCTGCGCCGTGCTCTCAGCCATCGCGCTCTGGCCGATCACAGAGTGGATCGTCGGGATGGATTCGGCGTTCCAGGTTGGCGAGCGCAGCTTCGTGGGGCGCCATCTCTACTACTGCGGCCTGATCGGCCTCGTCGTCACCGGCGCGATCATCTGGATCACCGAATACTACACCGGCACCGACTACCGCCCGGTGCGCAGCGTCGCCAAGGCCTCGGTCACCGGCCATGCGACCAACGTGATCCAGGGCCTTGCGGTTTCGATGGAGGCAACCGCGGTGCCGGCGCTGATCATCTCCGCCGGCATCATCGGCACCTTCCTGTTGGCCGGGCTCTTCGGCATCGCCATCGCGGTGACCACCATGCTCGCCCTGGCCGGCATGGTCGTGGCGCTGGACGCCTACGGCCCGGTGACCGACAACGCGGGCGGCATTGCCGAGATGGCCGACCTGGAAGGCGAGGTCCGCAACACCACGGACGCCCTGGACGCGGTCGGCAACACCACCAAGGCGGTGACCAAGGGCTACGCCATCGGCTCCGCCGGCCTGGGCGCGCTGGTGCTCTTCGCGGCCTACACGCTGGACCTGGACTATTTCTCCAAGAACAGCGCCGAGTTCCCCTTCTTCGAGGGCGTGACCGTGAACTTCTCGCTGGCCAATCCCTACGTGGTGGTCGGCCTCTTCATCGGCGGCCTGCTGCCCTTCCTCTTCGGGGCCATGGGCATGATGGCGGTCGGCCGCGCCGGCGGCGGCGTGGTCGAGGAGGTGCGCCGCCAGTTCCGCGAGATTCCGGGCATCATGGAGGGCACCGGCAAGCCGGAGTACGGCCGCTGCGTCGACATGCTGACCAAGGCCGCGATCAAGGAGATGATCATCCCCTCGATGCTGCCGGTGCTCTCGCCGGTCGTGCTCTTCTTCGTGATGTGGTGGATCGGCGGCAAGGACGCCGCCCTGTCTTCCGTCGGCGCGATGCTGCTGGGCGTCATCGTCACCGGGCTCTACGTCGCCATCTCCATGACCGCGGGCGGCGGCGCCTGGGACAACGCCAAGAAGTACATCGAGGACGGCAACCTCGGCGGCAAGGGCTCCGAAGCCCACAAGGCGGCGGTGACCGGGGATACGGTCGGCGATCCCTACAAGGACACCGCCGGCCCGGCCGTTAACCCGATGATCAAGATCACCAATATCGTCGCGTTGCTGCTGCTGGCGGTGCTCGCGCACCTATGATCGCCGGCCGGATGTAACGCCCCTCACGTCGAGGTCTTGGCGTACGACAAAGCCCCGGTGGCCGCCAGGCCGCCGGGGCTTTCCTTTGCGCGGGACCTTTCGGGAGGGGCGCCGCGCCGCCCGTCGACGGGCCTCTGCCTACTGGCCGGTGCCGGCGCCCGAGAAGCGGCCGACGTTGCCGAAGAGCTGCTGGAGTACCGAAAGCTCCTTGCCTTCGGTCGGTGTCACGCGGTCGACCGGATCGACATCGCGGCCGTCGTTCAGTGTGTAGACCTTCTTTTCGTCGACCATGCCGTCCTCGGAAAAGGACACAACCAGGACGTTGCGCTCGATGACGTCCGGGTCGAAAAAGGCCACCGTCTCCGACCGCGATCCGATATAGTACCAACGGTTGTCCTCGAAGGTTGAGACCGCCGAAGGCGAGCCCAACATACCGAGGACGTCCTGTTGATCGTGGACGCCGGGCCGGATACCTTCGACCACCTCCTTGTCCGGCAGGTTGCCATGAGTGTTGAGGCCGGAGGAGCAGGCCCCCAGGCCGAGGAGGACCAGCCCCATCGCCAAGCCCCCGATTGCCCGTCTTGCTCCGTTTTGCTTGCCCATATCTTGCGTTCCCCTGAGCGTCTGCACGCTATTTTACCCCTTGAATAGACCCAAGGGCAAAGGCAATGCAAGGGGGCAGGCGTCGGGCCAGCAGAGAGGATGCTAGGAAAATGGTCCTAGAATCGATATTCGGCCGGCGTCCGGACGCCGAAGCTGCGCGGGCGCTCTATGAAGCGGTCGTGGCCCAGGCGCGCCAGCCAGCCTTCTACCTGCATTGCGGGCTGCCCGACAGCCTGGACGGCCGCTTCGAGATGATCGCCTTGCACAGCTTCATCGTGCTGCGGCGACTGCGCGCCCTTGGGCCCGAGGCGGAGGCGCTGGCCCAGGACCTCGTCGACACCCTGGTCCTCGACCTGGACCGCAGCCTCCGCGAGATGGGGGCCGGCGACCTAGGCGTCGGCAAGCGGGTAAAGCGCATGGCGGCCGGTTTCAACGGCCGCATCACGGCCTACGAAGCCGGCCTGGCGGCGGGCAGCGAGGAACTGGAGGCCGCTCTGCGGCGCAACCTCTTCGGCACCACCAGCCCGCAACCCTGGCAGGTCTCGGCCATGGCCGGCTATCTGCGCCGGGAGATCGAGGTGGCGCCCGGTCCCGGCCTTCTGGCCGGAGAACTGAGCTTCGGGCCGCCACCTGAACCTGCCTGAGGCCGGAGACGAGGTGGCAAAGGATTTGACCTCCCAGGGCCGGTTCCCTAGAGTGCGGCGCTTCCCAGAAGGTGCATCCGGACGGTAACGCAATGGCTGGCCGCGACAGGTCCGACAGCGAATTCACTCGGCCTTTTGCCGTCGAGTCCCTGGGCGAGGAGGAGCTCGTCCGGGAGATCGAGGCAGGGCCGGCGGAGTGCCGGGCGGTGGCCCGGCGGCTCGGTCTTGAGGACCTCTCCGGCCTGCGGGCGCGCTTTCGCCTGGCCCGCAGCGGGGCCGGCCCATTGATCCGGGTTTCCGGGCGTTTCGAGGCCGACGTGGTGCAGCTCTGCGTGGTCTCTCTGGAGCCCATCGGGCAACATCTGGCGGAGGACTTCGTCCTGACCTACAGCCCGGAGCCGGTCGTGACCCAGGATGAGCTGGAGCTGACCCTGGCCGATGAAGATCTGCCGGAGGAGGTCCTGGACGGGGTCATCGACCTGGGTGAGGCTGCGGTTCAACAGCTGGCGGTGGCCCTGGATCCTTATCCGCGGCGGCCGGACGCCGAGGTTCCGGCCGCCCTGCGTCCCGCGCAAGACGGCCCGGAAAGCCCCTTCGCGGCACTCGAGAAAATGAAGGGCGGCAAGCAGGCTTAATCGAAAATTAACCCTGTGCGTCGTGGTGTGTAACCAATCGGTAACGGACTTGCGAAGAGCCTACCTTTCTGCGTATAAGCGCGTCTCCGCGGGCCCGTTCGAACTGTGAGATTTGAGACATGGCCGTTCCGAAGAAGAAAGTCTCCCGGTCCAGGCGCGACATGCGCCGCTCCCATGACGGGCTGCCGTCGGCCGGACCGAACGAGTGCCCGAACTGCGGCGAGATGAAGCTGCCGCATCACGTCTGCGCGGCCTGCGGCTACTACGACGGCCGCGAGGTCGTCGACGTCGAGGCCGTCTGACGGCGTCCCCCGCCGGCCCGGAGCCGGGCGGGGGTCGAAGCTTGAGAACCGGGGATTTGTCGCCCTTGCAATCCGGCATCACCATTGCTCTCGACGCCATGGGCGGTGACCACGCGCCGGGCATGGTTCTGAGCGGTGCGAATATCGCCAGGAAGCGCTTTCCCGACGTCCGCTTCATCTTTTTCGGGCGCGAAGATGAGTTGCGTCCGCAGCTCGAGAAGATGAAGCCCCTGGCGGCGGTCAGCACGATCGTTCACACCGACCAGGTGGTCAGCGCCGAGGACCGGCCCAAGACGGTCGTCCGCCAAGGCCGGGAATCGAGCATGGGCCTCGCCATCCGAGCGGTCAAAGAGGGCAAGGCGGTGGGCGCGGTCTCGGCCGGCAATACCGGCGCGCTGATGGGCCTGGCCTACTTCGTGCTGCGCACCCTGCCGGGCATCGACCGGCCGGCGATCGCCTCCTTCATGCCGAACCAGCGCAGCGAATCGGTCATGCTGGACCTGGGTGCTAACGTGCACTGCGACGCCACCAACCTGGTCGACTTCGCGGTCATGGGCAACGTCTTCGCGCGCACGGTCCTGGGCTTGCAGACCCCCAGCATCGGGTTGCTGAACGTCGGCTCTGAGGAGACCAAGGGCCACGAGGCGCTGTGGGAGGCGGCCGAGATCCTGCGCCAGGCCGGGCTCCCGGGACGCTTCCACGGCTTCATCGAGGGCGATGACATCGCGAAGGGGACCGTCGACGTGATCGTGACCGACGGCTTCACCGGCAACATCGCTCTCAAGACGGCCGAAGGCACAGCAAAACTGCTCAACGAGTACATGCGACAGACCTTCATGAGTTCCTTCCTGGCCCGAATCGGCTATCTCTTCGCCCGCGGCGCCCTGCGCAAGCTGCGCCAGCGGACCGATCCGCGCCGCTACAACGGCGCCATGTTCCTAGGGCTCAACGGCATCGTCGTGAAGAGTCACGGCGGGACCGATGCCCTGGGCTTCGCCAACGCCGTTGGCGTCGCGGTCGACATGGCGCGGCACGGGATCCTTGAGAAGATCACCGCCGACTTCGATGGCCTGTCCCGAACGATCCCGGCTCAAACTTCGCCCGAAGGGCAGGCGGCGGCGCTGTGAGCCATCTACGCGCGCAGGTCGTGGGCTGCGGGGCTTACCTGCCCGAGCGGGTGGTCAGCAACGAGGAGTTGAGCCAGCGTCTCGACACCTCCGACGACTGGATCCGCCAGCGGACCGGCATCTGCGAGCGGCGGATTGCCGCCGACGACGAGTACACCTCGCACCTCGGGCTGCAGGCGGCCAAGGCTGCGCTCGAGGCGGCCGGCTGCGAGGTCGGCGATATCGATCTGATCGTGGTCGCGACCTCGACCCCCGACCAGACCTTCCCGGCCACGGCGACCCGGATCCAGGCGGCCCTCGGCATGACCAAGGGCGCCGCCTTCGACGTCCAGGCCGTGTGCAGTGGATTCGTCTACGCCCTGGCGGTCGCAGACAACTTCATCCGCGCCGGCCAGGCGCGCAACGTGCTGGTGATCGGGGCCGAGACCTTCTCCCGGATCCTCGACTGGCAGGACCGCTCGACCTGCGTGCTCTTCGGCGACGGCGCCGGGGCCTTGGTCCTGGCCGCCTCCAAGGGCAACGGCAAGGCCGAACAGCGCGGCGTCCTCTCAACCCATATCTATTCCGACGGCCGCCACAACGAAGCGCTCTACGTCGACGGCGGTCCCGGCTCGACCAAGACCGTCGGGCACCTGCGCATGGAGGGGCGGGAGGTCTTCCGCCACGCCGTGGTGCGCATGAGCCAGGCGATCGACGCGGCCCTGGACGCCGGCGGCGTGACCCCGGGCGACATCGACTGGCTGGTCCCGCATCAGGCCAATATTCGGATCATCGAGGCCATGGCGAAGCGTCTCAACCTGCCGATGGACCGGGTTGTGGTCACCGTCGACCGCCACGCCAACACCTCGGCCGCCTCGATCCCGCTTGCGCTCTGCGAGGCCAGCGGCGACGGCCGGATCCAGGCCGGCGACCTGATCATGATCGAGGCCATGGGCGGCGGCTTCACTTGGGGCTCGGCCCTGGTCCGCTGGTAGCGCCGGCCGGCCGCCGCGGCCCGCCGCCGGGCCTCTCGGCCCGCCCCTTGGGGGCGGGGCTTTGGATGGCGAGTGCAAGAATCGACCCATCTCCTTACAAATATTAAGAGGTTTGACCCCCTGATGGGCTTGCGATAACGTTCTGAAGATGTTTGGTCTTAGGGGGACTCATGGCCGGTGAAACGATTACCCGTGCCCATTTGAGTGAGGCCGTTTATCAGGAAGTGGGTTTGTCGCGGAACGAATCGGCCGAATTGGTCGAATCCGTCCTGAACGAGATCTCGGACGCGCTGGTACGCGGCGAGGTGGTCAAGCTGTCGTCCTTCGGCAGCTTTTCGGTCCGGCAGAAGGGCCAGCGGATCGGCCGCAATCCGAAGACGGGGGAGGAGGTGCCCATCTTGCCGCGCAAGGTGCTGGTTTTCCGGGCCTCCCACGTCTTGAAGAACCGGATTAACGGGGCGGTGACGCCCACCGGCTGAGCCTCGGTTCTGCCTGAGCGAGCCAAGCTGAGGAGTCATCATCGTCGATGCCTGCGATCAACCCGGGCGGCAAATCGGCGGCCGCCTTTAGGACGATCAGCGAAGTGTCCGGCGAGCTGGAGGTGCCGCAGCACGTCCTGCGCTTCTGGGAGACCAAGTTCAGCCAGGTCAGGCCGCTGAAGCGCGGTGGCGGTCGCCGCTACTACCGGCCCGAGGACATCGTCCTTCTGCGCCGGATTCGCGACCTTCTCTATCGCGACGGCTACACCATCAAGGGCGTGCAGCGGCTGCTGCGCGACGGCCTCGGCAAGCCGACGGCGAAGGGCGAGGGCGAGGCCAGCGATGCCGAGCGGCGCACCGCGATGGCCGCTGCGGCCGCCGGCGAAGCGCGCGCCAACGGCCATTCCGCCGGCGCCGGGCTGAGCGGCGAGGCCCGGGAGGAGCTGAGCAACATCCTGGACGAGCTGCTCGAAGCCCGGGCGAGCCTGAAGAAGGCGCGCGGCGACTGACCCTGTCCCGATCGGTCTCGGCCGCATTGCCAGCCGCGCCCGGCCCCTGTATATAGACCCGCCGCCGGGCACCAAGGCCACGGCGCGGTCACCGGCGGAGCGTGGCGCAGCCTGGTAGCGCACTTGACTGGGGGTCAAGAGGTCGCAGGTTCAAATCCTGCCGCTCCGACCAATCTCTTGAAGTGGGCCGGCTCCGGCTCGCCTTTTCCTTGGTGCGGCGCCGTTTCTCATCCGGTCTCGGAGAGACCGCCGTCCCGGACGGTCCAGGGCTCGGATTTCGCAGCCGAGCGCCTCAAAGGGTGAACCGGTCGGCCCCGGCGCGCGGGCGTCGCCGTGCCCAGCATCCTCGGCGGGTGGAACTCGTCGCGAAACCAGGGCCAGTCCTCCTGATCGAAGACGTCTCTGATCCAATCGATCACGGCGCGCACCCGCGCCGCGCCCTTGACGTTGGGATGGTAGACCAGCCAGACACCGATGCGGGCCCGGACGTCCAGGTTCAAAGGCAGGATGTCGTCGACGAACTCGCAAATGTAGGTCGGCAGGATCGCAATACCCACACCGCCCTGGGCCGCGGCCAGGAGGGAGGGGCTCGAGTTGGTCCAGAACCGGCGGCCCTTGGCGGCGCGCAGGAGGCTGGACCAGGCGCTGAACTCCTCGTCCAGGTACTGGTAGTGCGCGTTGTCGAGCAGACGGTGGTGGAGCAGGTCCTGCGCCGTGGCGGGGACCCCGAAGCGCTCGAGATAGCCCGGAGAGGCCCAGAGGACCCCGTGCACGATGCCGAGCTTGATCGCGATGAGCTCCGGCGACTCGGGCCTGCGACACTGAATGCAAAGATCGCTCTCCGAGGCGAGGATGTCGCAAGGCTGGGTCGAGCATTGAAACTCGACCGAGATCGACGGATAGGCCTCGTGCAGGCGGCCGAGGCTCGGTGCGAGCAGGAAGGTTGTGAGGCCGTCCGGGGCGGAGATCCGCACCGGACCGGCCAGGCGCCGGTCGGAGCCGAGGACACGCCGGTGGATCTTGAGGACCGCGTCCTCGATGTGCCGGACCGTTTCCAGGATCGCCTCGCCTTCGGGGGTCAGGACGACGCCGCTCGGCAGGCGGTCGAAGAGCCGGGTCTCGAGACGCTCCTCGAGGTTCAGGATCCTTCGGCTGATCGTCGCCTGCGTGGTATTGAGCCATTTCGCAGCCTTGGAGATGCTGCCGGCCTTCGCCGTCTCCAGGAAGAAGCGCAGATCGTCCCAATTCGAGAATGGGGCGGGCGCGGGCATGTCGCGCAATCCCATGTCTTTCCCCTAAACGCGCTTGTTGCAACGGGACAGTATCGCGGAAATTGTAGCACCGATCCGACCGGTGTTGCCTCGGAATATTGGTGAACAAGGGCGGTTGGAGCGCAGGCTTCGTCGAGGGGAAGCGGAAATGAGACAACAAACCTGTCTTCGTGGGACAGAAGGACGGCAGCCTGTTTACTTTGGAATAGATCGGATTATCTAGCTTCGACAAAGTCCAAGTGACCGCAGTTCCAGCCGGACCCGGCTGCCTTCCGGTGCAGGCGGACAAGCCGTCGAGCCGCTTTAAGGTCCGTCCGGCAGGCTGACCTTGAGGTTGAGGAAGACCTGGTAGTCGCGGCTCCGGTCTTCGGCGACGCCCAGGTCCCAGCGGTCCTCGACGCTGCCGCCCAGGGACAGGGCCATGGCCGGCCGCGCCTGCTTGGCCTCCAGGAAACGCCAGAGCAGCTCGCCGCCCAGGGCCCGGGTGACCGCCGTGCTGGCCGGGTCCCAGTCGTAGCCGTAGGCGTAGTCGAGGCTGCTGCTCAGGGTGTCGGGCAGCAGGACGACCTCGGCCTTCACGCCGACCTCCCAGCTCTCCTCAACCGTCGCCTCGCTCGTGCGGGCCTGCTCCTGGCTCCAGCGGGCCTTGGGCGCCAGCTCCAGGCGTCGGCCCAGCGCGACCCGGGCGCCGAGGCCGGTGCCGTAGGTGACCCTCTCGCCCTCGGCCTGGTCGCTGGCCGAGCCGAGCGATTGCGACAGGTCCCAGCCCCAGGCGCCGTAGTCGCTGCCCAGGCTGAGGGTCGAATCGACGCGGCGGCTGGCGCTCGGGCCGGCGCTGCCCTCGGGCGGGGCGTCCTGACGGCTGTCCTCGACTCCGAAGGAGAGCCCGACCGTCGGCCGGCCCAGCCAAGCGGGCAGGGGGGCCTCGCCGGGCCCGGTGGTGGGGGCGTAGCGGCCGCTCAGCTCAACGTCCCGGGTCCGCTCGACCGGCAAGGCCGCCAGCGCCTCGACGTTGTCGATCCGCTGCCCGGCCTTGGCCTCCAGGGCGTAGTCGTCCCAGGTCAGGCGGCTGGTCAGCGCCGTGGTCTGGCGGTTGGCCTCGGCGTCGGGGTTGGCCAGGCTGGCGAAGCCCTGGCCGAGCCGCTCGGCCTCCAGGCCGAGGTCCCAGGTCAGCGGCGCCTCGGCCACGGTCCGGTCCTTGAGAACGGTGATCCCGACCTGGCCGGCGTAGGCCGCGCCGGCGACCGGGGCCTGGGCGCCGGCCGGGCCGTCCGGGTCGTGCCGGCTGCCCGCGACCTCGCCGCGCAGGCGCAGGCGCTCGTCCAGCCAGCGGGTGTCGGTGGCCAGGGACCAGGCGTTGCCCGACTCGGTGGCGTCGGCGGCGGCGCCCTCCCGGACCTGGCCCCGGGCGTAGGTGCCGGTGATCGCCAGGTTGTCCTTCAGGGCCTCGATCGGCCGCAGCGCCAGATGGCTGCCCTGGACCTGCCGGTCCGGGCCCTCCGTCCGGTCCGCCGGGTCATCGCTGAGCTGGGCCGCCTCACTCAGGGCGAAGCCGGTGACCCGGGCCCGGGAGTCGCTGGTCTCGAGGGAGAGCGAGGCGCCGGGCCGCGCGGCGTCCTCGACGACCAGGCCCTGGGCGCCGAGATCGTGGCGACCGACCTTCGCCTCCGAGGCGATCTCCCGGTCCCGGAAGCGCAGCTGCATCAGGTATTCCTCTGCGGCCTCATCGCCGGCGGACTGGGCCTCCACGCCAGCCTCCCAGCGCTCGTCCTTCAGGGTCGCGTGCCCTTCGCCGGTGACCACCTCGACCGTTCGGTCGTCCTGGGTTTCGTCCAGCAATCCGGCCATCCGCGAGGCGGCCTCGTCCTGGCCACGATCGGTCGGGACCGCCGCGTCCCGAACCTCGATCCGCCAGCGACCGCGCTCGGCACGCCCGCCGCCCTCGAGGGCCTCGACCAGGCGCAGCGCGTGGCTGCCGGGCGCGGGCGGAACCTCCAGCCGCAGCGCAACGGTCTCTCCTTGGCGCTCAAGGCTGGCGTCGACGGCCTCGCCGTCCAGCTCCAGGGACAGTCGGTCCAGCGTCCCCGCCGGCAGATCCTGCGGCAGCCGCAGGACCACCGCTTCCCCGGCTAGCCAGAAGTAGGCCTCGGCCGGCGGCTGCAGCCGCGAGATCCAGTCGCTGGCGGCGGCCGGGCCGAGCAGGAAGGAAAGCGAAAGCAGCGCCGAAAGACACCAGGCGCCCACGCCGCCCCGCGGGACGAAAGCCCCGAGGCTGTCTGCCGTACCGCTTCCTGCCATGGCCACGCCGGTGTAAGACCTTTCAGACGCCCAAGCCGAAGGGTTAACGCCAGCCGAAGGGCATTTGTGCCAGCAATCTGTGACCAGAATGGGAAGCCGCGGCGGGTGCGCACGGTCCCTCGTCGCAGCCGCCAGCTGTCTGGGCGCTCGGAGGAAGCGAGCCTATGAACTTTCCGTGCGAGTTTGAGTTCCTGGAACTGGGGTTCGATCCGGTCGGAGATCAGGCTTTCGCCACGGATTGCCATCCGATGGAGCAGCTTGGTGTCTTGCTGGTCCGGAGCGTTGATGACGAATGAGAGATGGGCGCTTGGTTCCCTTTCTCTTTCATGCCTGGACTTGATCCGGGCATCCATCTCGCCGCTGCTCCATGGATGGCCGGGTCAAGCCCGGCCATGACAGCAGGAGAACGAAGGATCGGGCGCCTGCCGCAGATTTGCGACTAGCGAGCTTACTCCCGAAAGGCTTGGATCGCGGCCGTAATGCGGCCGGCGGTGGTGAGCCAGCAGAGCAGGCCGAAGCCGGTGGCGAGCCAGGAGAAGGCGCCGGGGAAGAGGCAGATGGCGACGAAGAGGGCGATGGTCTCGCTGCCCTCGGTCAGGCCGCCAAGGTAGTAGAGCGACTTGCGGCCGCGGAGGTCCGTGGTCAGGCCACGCTTGGCGGCCAGGATCGCATAGGCCAGGAAGGAGCTGCCGGTGCCGACGAAGGAGAAGATCAGGAAGGCGGCGGCCAGGGCGTCCGCCGGCCGGCCCAGGGCGAATCCGAAGACCACCCCGGCGTAGAACAGGAAATCGAAGACGATATCGAGATAGCCGCCCAGATCGGTCGGGCCGCGCTGCCGGGCGACCGCGCCGTCCAGGCCGTCGGCAAGTCGATTGGCCAGGATCAGCGCCAAAGCCAGGCCGTAGAGCTGAAGGGCCAGGGCCGCGATCGCCGCCAGGCCGACGGCGAAGCCGAGCCAAGTCACCATGTTGGCGGTCAGGCCGCTGCGAGCCAGCCAACGGCCGGCACGCTCCAGGGGCGGGTCGATCACCCTGCGCATCAAGGGGTCGAGCATCCGGGCGCCTCGGCTTTCCTCTTCTAGGGCTCGACGCCGGGGGCGGGGGCTCGGACCGCGCTTCCGGTCATGTGGCCGGGCGGCCGTCGCTGTAGAAGTTGACGCAGACCGGCCGGTCGGCGCGCAGCACCGCCTGCTGGTCGAAGCGGACGATGTAGTCGGCGGCGATCTCCTCCAGGGCCTTGCGGCTGGCCGCGCCGTCGTCGTGCAGGACGACGAGGACCTTGCTGCGCTCCGACCCGGTTTCTGCGGTCACCCGGTCGCGCCAGAAGCCGGTGCCGTCGAGCACTGTGAAGCCGTCGGGGAAGCGTGGCGCGACCACCGCGTCGAGAAAGGCGCGCCATTGACCGGGCTCGACCTCGCGGCCGTCCGGAACGCTCTGGCCGAGGTAGAGACGCGTCTCCTGCCAAGCCTGGCCGGCGCAGGCGGGTCCGCCGCCATCCGCATGCTGACAGGCGACGGCCAGGGCCGCCGAAAGTGCCAGTGGAATAGCCCGCTGCGCGCTTCGCAAGGTCATGGCCACGAGGTGTGTTCCGGATCAGTCGCTGCCGACCGCATCCATACAATGCCGTATCGCCGACGGCCAGACCCGAGTCCCGCCCTCCGGCCGCTACCTAGGCGGGTCCTCGGAGAAACGCAGGGAGCCCGGCCCTGGTCGTGGCCGGCTTGGCGCGCACCGAGGCTGAGGGAGTCGGCTTCGTCAGCCTGCTCGGTGATCCCGACTAGCACGGTCGCTTCGGTTTCCGCGCCGACCTGGCCGACGGACTTGTTGCACCCAGGACCGGGCCGAGCTTTTTGGGAGCTGCGTCTCCGGGACCTGCCGCCACCAGAGGGCAGGGCCGAATACCCCGACGCCGTCGATGCCTTTCTCTGGCAGAGAGCGTTACACCTCACCGCGCTTCGCGCCTCCGGCTAGGGCTCGGCGCGAAGCGCTGGGAGGGTGAGGGGCGGCTACTCAGCCAGCACCCGGTGGATGAACTGCACCGCCACCGAGCCCTCGCCGACCGCCGAGGCGACCCGCTTGATCGAGCCGGCGCGGACGTCGCCGGTGGCGAAGACCCCGGGGATCGAGGCTTCCAGCAGGAAGGGCTGCCGGTTCAGCGGCCAGCCGCAGCCCCGCAGCTCCTCCGGCGTCAGGTCGATTCCGGTCTTCACGAAGCCTTTGTCGTCCAGCACCAGGCCCTCGGCGACGAAGTCGGTGCTGGGCGCGGCGCCGATGAAGATGAAGACGTGGCCGAGGTCGAGGCGCCGGGTTTCGCCGCTGCGGTTGTCCTTCAGGACCACGGCGGCCAGGCGATCCTCGCCGTCACTCCCGGCCCTGCCCTCGGCATCGACGATCTCGGTGTGGGTCATCAGCTCGATGTTGCCGGTGGTCTCGATGCGCCGGATCAGGTAGCGCGACATCGAGGCCGCCAGCCCCGGTCCGCGGACCAGGATGCGGACCTTGCGGGCGTGGTCCGAGAGGAAGACCGCCGCCTGGCCGGCCGAGTTGCCGCCGCCGACGATGGCCACCTCCTGGTCCTTGCAGAGCTGCGCCTCGACGTAGCCGGCGCCGTAGTAGACGCCGCTGCCGACGAAGCGCTCCAGGCTCTCGATCGGCGGCTTGCGGTAGACCGCGCCGGAGGCGATGACCACGCTGCGGCTGCGGATCCGGCGGCCGTCGGCCAGCGCGATCTCGTGCAGCGGCGCGCCGGGCGCGAGGCTGGCGACCTGGCTGGGCACCACGACCTCGGCGCCGAACTTCTGGGCCTGCATGAAGGCGCGGCCGGCCAGGGCCTGGCCCGAGATGCCGGTCGGGAAGCCGAGGTAGTTCTCGATCTTGGAGCTGGTGCCGGCCTGGCCGCCCGGTGCCTCGCGCTCCAGAACCACGACATCGAGGCCCTCGGAGGCGGCGTAGACCGCCGCCGCCAGGCCCGCCGGGCCGGCGCCGATCACCGCGGTGTCGTACTGGGCGCAGGCGTCAAGCGCCTGGGCGAAGCCGAGGCTCTCGGCGAGCTCGGCCTCGCCGGGGTTCTTCAGCTGATGGCCCTCGGCGATGACGATCGGCGTCTCGTCGGCCGAGATCTCGAAGCGGCCGAGGAAGTCGGCAACGTCCTCGCTGGTCTCCAGGTCAACGAACTCGTGGGGCATGCCGTTTCGGGTCAGGAAGCGGCGGATGCGCTGGGTGTCCCTGGAGAAGCGAGAGCCGACCACGATCACCGAGCTGAAGCGCTCGGCGATCATGCGCATGCGGCGCAGGATGAAGCTCTGGACGATGACCTCCCCGAGCCCGGCCTCCTTGGCAACCAGGTCGCGCAGGGCCTCGGCAGTCAGAGCCAGGACCTTGAGCCGGCCCTTGGCCCGGCCGGCGACCAGGGCGGCGCGGCCGGACAGGGTCACGGTCTCGCCGCTGTAGCGGCCGCGGCCGTGGCTCACGATCAGCTGCTCCCGGCCGGCGCGGCGGGCGACAATCTCCATCTTGCCATCGAGCACGACATAGAAATCCGTGTCGCGCTCGCCGACGTCCCAGAGCAGAGCGCCGTCCTCGAAGCTCTCCTCGCGGCCGTAGCCGGCGATCGCCGCGAGCTGGGCATCGTTGAGGGTCGGGTAGAGCTCTGCGTGCCGGGTCTCGGTCCCGGCCGCCCAGACCGGGACCGGGTCGCGCGCCGCGGGCGCGGCATCCTCACCGTTGCTTTCCCGGCTCATCGCGAGGCCTCCGCGGCCCCGGCCGGCAGGTCCTGCAGCCCGCCCAGGATCGCGGACAGCTCCGCGCGCCGGGTGTAGTCCGCCTCGACGTGGGCGAAGGCGATCCGGCCGTCGCGGCCGATCACGTAGGTCGCGGGCACCGGCAGCTCGAAGCTGTCGTCGCCGTTGACGCTCGGCAGGTCGACGCCGAGGCGGGCGTAGGCGACGCGAAAGATCTCAGGCACCCGGAAGGCGATGCCGAAGCGGCGGGCGACCTCGTTGCCGGGATCGCTGAGCACCTGGAAGCCCAGACCAAACTGCTCCACGGTGGCGAGCGAGTAGTCGGGGGTCTGGGGCGAGACCGCGACGAGGCGACCGCCGCGTGCCTCGATCTCGGGCCGGCGGTCTTGCAGCCGCTCGAGTTGGGCGCTGCAGTGTGGGCACCAATGGCCGCGGTAAAAGACGAGGATCACCGCCGAGTCCTTCAGAAGATCGGACAGCCTGATTGTCTCGCCCTGGGCATTGGGCAGTGCGAAGTCGGGCGCGGTTTCGCCACGGCCCAGGGCGCGCAGGGCGATGTTGTCATCGAGCAGCTCCCGGGCCTGTGCCTCCATCTCGCGCTGCTCGTCGCTCGAGGCGGCGAGCCCTCGGCTCGCCAGTTGCTCCACGATGTTCCAGGCCGACATGCGCCGTCATCCTCCCAGGTGGTAGCGTTGTGCACGTCCCGAAGATGTAGGGCTGCGCCTCGGATCTGAAAGCGAAAAATCGGACCGAATTGGTAGGATTACGGGCAGTCGGCGATCGTCTGGGCCTGGGCGGAAGATCAGGACACCTGAAGCCGCCGCGTTTGGTCGCCGAATGCGGCCTTCATCCGCCGTTCATGGCCCCGTCAATCACCTTTCATTCCGCCTTCAAGCAAAGCTCATCCGCGGCTCACTAGTATCTCGACGTTGGACCGGCGAAGGCTGCGCGCGCCCCGCCGGGGTCGAACTCACAATCCAGAGCGAGAAAGGTACTTCCATGCAGTCTTCGTTTTCTCGGGTCCTTGGCGCGACCGCCGGGATTGTATTGCTGGCGCAGGCCGGCACCGCGGTCGCGCAGACCGCCGGCACGCTCGAGGTGCTCGGGTCCGCGGGCAGCGATTCCATCACCATTTCGGTCGGTCCGGCAGCGGGCGAGGTCACGCTCTTCGGCGTGCCCGGAGTGGCCGACGGCACGGTCTTCACGGGCGTCGACCGCTTGGCCGTTTCGACCTTCAACGGCGACGATACCGTCGAGCTCGACCTCGAGGTCGCGGCGATCCGGGTCGACATCGACACCTCGACCGGGGCCGATGTCGTGAAGGTCGCGCAGCGCACCCCGCCGGGCGCGGCAGAGCTCGCCGCCGCCTTCAACTTCGTCACCTCGACCAATGCCGACAGCATCGAGTTCGCCCTCGAGTCCAGCGCCGCGGAAGTCGATTTGGACATCGGCTTCCGGACCGACACCAACGCCGATCAGGTCAAGCTGCTGCTCGACCAGCAGGTCCCGGGGACGGTGCAACTGGACGTCGACGGCACGCTGGGCACCAACGCCGACAGCTTCGAACTGGTGGCCAAGGGTCCGGCCCTGTTCGTCATCAACGGCCGGGTCAGCGGCGAGGTCTTGGACGACATCCTCACCGCCGAGATCGACGGCGCCGCCGCCGGCGCGCTGGTGCTGTCCGGCGACAGCGGCAACGACAGCGTGAGCTACCTTGCCAAGGCCGAACTCAGCGGTGCGCCTCGGGTGCTGGGCGGCAGCAACGAGGATTCCCTCAAGCTGCTGGTCGAAGGGCCGCTCGACGGCACGCCATTGCTGGACGGCGGTGCGTTCTTCGATTCCTGCGATGCCAGTCCCGGCGTCCAGGTCATCAACTGCGAGTAAGCCTGCCGCTGCCCGAGGCGCCCTCGTGCCTGCCGCAGGCTGCTGGCGCCTCGATCAGTCGCCCGCGGCCTGCTGCTCGGCCGCTGCGGAAAGCCCCGCCGCGGCGGCCGGGAAAGCCTCGGCCTCGCCAAGCGGCAATTGCTCGACGTAGAGCGAGGTCGATGGGAAGGCGAAGCCCGCGCCATTGCCCTCGACGATCGCCTTGATCTCGAGCGCGAGGGCCTCCTTGATCGCCAGCCATTCGCCCCAGTTGGTCGTCTTGGTGAAGCAGTAGAGCATGATGTCGATGCTGGAGCCGGCGAAGGCGTCGACGACGACGAAGGTCGAGACCTTCTTCGGATCGGTCTCGAAGGCCTCGTTGCTCTGGATGTAGTCGCGGATGCCGGCCACCACCCGACGCAGCTGGTCCTGGGTGGTGCGGTACTCCAGGCCGATCTTCCAGTAGATCCGGCGGTTGGTCATGCGCGCGTAGTTGGTGATCGGCTCGCCCGTCAGCTGGCTGTTCGAGACCGTGACCAGCGCCTTGTCGAACTGGCGGACCTGCGTCGTCATCAGGCCGACGTGCTCGACCACGCCCTCGACACTGGGGGTCTTGATCCAGTTGCCGGTCTCGAAGATCCGGTTCAGGAAGATCATCATCCCGGAGAAGAGGTTGGAGACGATGTCCTTGGCCGCCAAGGCGACCGCCATGCCGACAAGGCCGAGCCCGCCCAGAACCGCGGCGACGTTGAAGCCCCATTCCTGGAGCACGGCGGCAATACCCAGGGCGATGATCACGATCCTGAGCAAGCGCAAGAAGAAGGAGCGCAGCGCCTCGCGCGCCGTGGCGGTCGCCTGGATGCGGATCAGCAGGCGGTTGATCAGGAAGGACAGCGGCCCAACGATGTTGTAGACCGCCCAGAAGATCGTGAAGGCGATCAGGGAGCGCAGCGCCATCCCGACCCAGACCTGCTCGCGACCGTCGATTCCGGCGACATGGACCGCGACGCTCAGGCCGACCACGACGAAGACGAAGCGCAGCGGCTTCTCGATGGCGGCCAGGAACATGTCGTCGACGTCGGTGCTGGTCCGGGCGGTCAGCCGCTTCAGCGAGCCGACGATCAGCCGCGTGAAGGCGCCGCGGCCGAAGACGAAGGCGGTCAGGATCAGGAGGCCGAGAAAGACCTCGCCGAGGTCGGCACCGAAGACCCCGGTGTTCCAGACGCGGACGACCTCGGCCCAGAATGAGCGCAGAACTTCCATTGCCGGAGTTGTGTCAGTGAAATCCGAGGCGACGATAGTTGAAGAGATCCAGGGCGGCAAGGGCGCACGGCCCAGGCTTCGGCCGCACCGTGCCGCCGCGATGCAGGCGCCTGGAGCACGATGCTATGAGGTCGAACCGACCTCTTAGCATCGTGCTCTCAACTGTTGAAGTAGCCCGGAATTCAGATCCGAAGCCCAATCGGCTTCAGATCATTCCGCCCTAGCGACTCTCCGGGAAGCCGGCCCGCATATAGATCACCACCTGCCAGATCTCCCGCTCGGAGAGCAGGTCCTTGAATGCCGGCATCTCGCTGCCGAAGGCCTTGCCGCCTTCGGTGATGGTCCAGAGCAGATAGCTGTCGGCGGTCTGGGGTTCTTTCTCCAGATAGGCCAGCAGGGCCGGCGAAGGAGCCAGGTCCTTGCCGGCGTTGCCGTCGCCCATGCCACGCGGGCCGTGGCAGGCGACGCAGTGCTTGGCGTAGACCTTGCTCCCTTCCTTGATCACGCCGCCGGCCTTGGGGTAGGGGCTGGCCTGGTTCAGGTACTCGACCGGCACGCCCCTCTGGATAAAGGTCTTGTGCCGCTCCGTCCTTTGGTTGTGCATCGGCGTCAGGATCTCCTGATTCCAGACCTTGGCCGGCGGATCCTCCGCCCAGAGGTCGTAATCGGGGTCCTGCGCGAACTGAGCCCAGCTTGGCCCGGCAAGGGCGCTCAAGGCCAAGGCAGCAAACAACGCGCCCAGGCGTCGGGGTCTGGGTCCGCGGGGGGTGTCCATGGCGACTTGGTATCCGGGTAGGCCAGCGATGTCCATAACTTTGGTCATACCACGTCCTTCGCTCTTTCCCGTCCGGGCGTCAACGCAGGCCCTGGAGATTGGCCACCAGGGCCGTGTTGGCGCGCTTGATCTCGGCAGAGATCTTGTGCGCCATGTCCTGATCGGCGTCGCAGCAGGCCGACACCACCTTTCGGCTCTCCGCGGATGCCGCCTCGACCGCGTCGCGCATCGCCGCCTCGATGATCGAGGTGACCTGCTGCATGTCGGCCTCGGAGAGTTCGGCCGAAAGCGCGTCGCAGGCCTGTTCGACCGCGTGTTGAGCTCTGGCTCTCAAGTCCATGAATTCGGCTCCTCATCCCTTGCAAGGCTGCGCCAAGTCTTATCCGGCAGAGCCTAGACTCCAAAACCCGACAACGAAAGCCGCCTCGGGGGCCGATGGGGCTGGCGATTCGCCGCGGTCTCTTTCATGCTTGCCGACGGCAAGGTCCGAGGAGGCGCTTCGGGATGAGCAGGATCGATCGGGTGGAGCTCACCGCCTTCGGCTTTCAGGTCCCCGATCTGGCGCTGGGCAGCCAGGGGGCGGCCGGCGTGGGCAACATGATCTACCGCAAGGGCGGCAAGCTGGAGGTCACCCGCTATGCCCTGCGGATCTTCTGCGACGACGGCGCCGAGGGCGCCTACGTCACCCACTGGGTCGGCACGCCCTCGACCTTCGGGCAGATGCAGATGCTGGCGCCCAACCTCATCGGCCGCGATCCGGAGCAGCGCGAGATCCTCTGGGACGACCTGAAGCGCGAGGTCCGGGCCTACGATCACATGGGCCACGGCCCGATCGATATCGCCCTTTGGGACCTGGTCGGCCGGCGCTACGGCATCTCGGTTGCGACGATGATCGGCGCCTTCCGCGACCGTCTGCCGACCTACGCCAGCACCTACCACGGCCAGGCCGAGCCGGGCGGGCTGGACAGCGTCGAGGCCTTTTGCGACTACGCCGAGGCTTGCAAGGAACAGGGCTTTGCGGCCTTCAAGATCCACGGCTGGCACGACGGCGACGCCAAGCGCGAGGCGGCCAACCTGCTGGCGGTGCGCGCGCGGGTCGGCGACGACATGCGGCTGATGCTCGACCCGGCCTGCCAGCTGCGCAGCTTCCTGGACGCGCTCTACGTCGGGCGGGCCTGCGACGAGGCCGGCTACTTCTGGTACGAGGACCCCTACCGTGACGCCGGCACCTCGGCCTTCGGCCAGCAGCGCCTGCGCGAGAAGCTCAAGACCCCGATCCTGGTCAGCGAGCACGTCCGCGGCCTGGAGGCCAAGGCCGGCTTTCTGCTGGCCGGCGGCTGCGACATGATCCACGCCGACCCGGAGTACGACCTCGGCATCACCGGGGCGCTCAAGGTCGCGCATCTCTGCGAGGCCCTGGGCCTGGACGTCCAGATCCACGCCTGCGGGCCGGCGCACCGGGCGGTGTCGGCGGCGCTGCGCAACACCCACTATTACGAGCTCGCCTTGATCGGCCCCGGGATGGCGAACTGCGTGCCGCCGGTCTACGCCTGCGGCTATGCCGATCAGGCCGAGGCCCTGGCGGCCGACGGCACCCTGCCGGTGCCGCAGGGACCGGGCCTCGGAGTTGGCTACGACTGGGATTTCATCGAGAAGCACCAGGTCGCGCGGCAGGTCTTCGACTGAGACCGGCGGATCTCCGGGGCGGCCGGCGGTGCGGCGCCGAGGTGGACCCCTTTCGCCGCCTGGTGATAGCATTGCCCGGCGAGTGTCATTCTCTTGGGGGGAGCAATGATCGGAACATTCGGGGGTCGGCCGCGGCCGGCCGCCTGCTTGTCGGCCGTCCTCTTGGGCCTGGCCTCCTGCACGGCGAGCGCGCCGCCGCCCAAGGAAATCGATTCCTACGATCGGGCGGTTTCCGGGTGGATGGAGGAAACCGAGGCCAGCCTTATCAATGCCTGGGGGATTCCCCAGAAGACCCACAGCATGGAGACCGGTGGCCGGGTCATCGAGTACGTCCGGGTCAAGTCAGGAAAGACCCTTTGCACGACCCGCTTCACCATCGACGGCTACGGGGTGGTCAAGAAGGCTTGGTTCCGCGGCTCGGACTGCCAGGTGCCCAGCAGCGGCTGACACCGCGCCCAAAGCGCGGCGCGGCACCGGGATTGCCTCGCGTAAGCGCCCCGCTCATTTGACGAGATGGAAGGCGACGGAGAAGGGGTGCAGTCGAAGCTGCGCCAGGCGCTCCGGGCTCAGGTCGGCCGTCGCGTCGTCGGCCGGGGCCGGTTCATCGAAGTCCTCGATTCGGAACCCCGCCTTTCGGAAGGCCTGCCAGTAACGGCTCAGCGGTCGGTGGAACCAGACGAATTCGCTGCTGAAGTGGTTCCAGGGCGGCTCCGTCACTCTGCGCTCTTCGAAGTAGGAGTCGCGCCAGACGAAGGTGGCCTGCGGCGCGAGGCCCTGTGCGGTCGCGTCGGGAAGCGGGAAGCAGGGATGGCTGAAGACAAGGACCGCAGCCCCACCGGGCCGGAGCACCCGGTGAAAGGCCCGCAGCGCCGCATCGAGCTCGGGCAGATCCATCAGCACGTAGTTCGACACGATGCGATCGAGGCAGGCGTCGGCGATGCTGGGCAGCTCGGCACAAGACTCGACGCGGAAGTCGATCTTCAGCGCCGGATCGCTCTCCCGGCGCGCCACCGCGATCATGCGGGCGGCCGCGTCGACCCCGAGCACGCGCGCCCCGCGCGTGGCCAGCTGGCGGCTCAAATAGCCGGTGCCGCAACCCGCGTCGAGGACGTTGAGGCCCGCCACCTCTCCGAGAAAGCGCCAGAGAACGGGATCCGAGTTGACCCGACGGTTGTCGTCGCCGTCATGACCAACCTGCCGGTGCCACTCTTCGGCCTTGCGGTTCCAAAGGCCAACGGTCTCGTCTTCGGACATTCCCTTGGCTCTCCAGGCATTATCCTGCAGCGCCCGTTATACGACGATCAGGCTAGTGTGGTGGTTCCTAAGTTCGGACGCGGCTCGGCGCAGAGGTGAGAGGAGAGCGGGCATGTCGAAGACGAAGACTGTTGAGGCGATCTCCACGGCCTGCGACGGTCGCGAGGTGATACGCAGGATCGTCCTGGCGGCGGCTCTGACGCTCGCCGTCAACACCCTGCCACCCGGCGTGGCTCTGGCCCAGAGCGACTTCCTGAAGAAGGGCCTCGACACGCTGATGGGGAGCGATTCGGGCGATGGGGTCCTCAGCACTGAGGACATGGCCGCCGGCTTGCGCGAGGCCCTGCGCGTCGGCTCGGAGCGCGTGGTCGCAAAGGTCGGGGCGGCCGACGGCTTCAACCTGGATCCCGAGATCCACATTCCCTTGCCCGGCACCTTCCGGCAGGTCCAGTCGGCCCTGAAGACCGTCGGCCTCTCTGATCTGGCCGACGACGTTGAACTGAAGCTCAACCGGGCGGCCGAGGCGGCGGCACCCGAAGCCCGGGATCTCTTCGTCCAGGCGATCCGCGAGATGTCCTTGGACGACGCCAAGGCGATCTTCGATGGTCCGGACGACGCGGCGACCCAATACTTCAAAGGCAGGATGTCGGCGCCGTTGGCGCGCAAGATGGCGCCGGTCGTCGACCGCAGCCTGGCCGATGTCGGAGCCCTCGCGTCCGTCGATCGGATGATGCAGAGCTATCGGGCCATCCCCTTCGTGCCCGACGTCAAGGCGGACCTGCGCAGCTACGTGGTCGGCAAAGCGCTGGACGGCATCTTCTTCTACGTCGCCAAGGAGGAGGCGGCGATCCGCAAGAACCCCGCGGCGCGCAGCACGGAGCTTCTGAAGCGGGTCTTCGGATCCGGCTGATCCGCCCTATTGCCCGATCGAAAGTCCGCCGCCCTCGTCGTAGGTGATCGCGCCGGAAAAGGAGCGCAGGCGCAGAGTGCCTCGATGGGCCCGGATCTTTGCCGAGCCCGAGCCGTTGACGGTGACGTCCGGATTCCACGCCGTGCCGTCGAAGCTGAAGTCGCCGGAGCCGTTGAGGCGCAACCGCAGCGGGTTCGCCTCGCCGGCGCCGATCTGCAGGCCTCCGCTGCCGTTGATCAGCACCTCGACCGGGCCGTTCACCGCAGCAGCCCTGGTATCGCCGCTGCCGGCAGTGTCGTGGCGCAGCCCGCCGGCGACCGCGCCCAGGGAGATGTCGCCGCTTCCCGACTTGTCGATCTCGGCCTCGCCGACATCGCCGACGGTGAGGTCGCTGCTGCCGCTCGCAAGGACGGAAAGCCGGCCGGAGACCTTGCCCAAGTTGATGTTGCCGCGGCCGTGAAGCTTCAGGTCCGCTTCGCTGACGTTGCCGACCTCGGCGTCCAGCAGGCTGACGTCCAGCTTTAGCGGGGCGGCGATGTCGCCGATCCTGGCCTCGCCGATGACACGCTCGAGCACCACCGCCGTCCCCGCCGGGACGCGAAGGGTGATGTTCGGATAGATATCGCGCCAGGGATAGAGCTGCCGTTCCGGGAAATCGAGCCAGTCTTTCTTGCGCCGGATGATCAGGGCCTTGCCGTCCTTGCGCAGGGAGATGTCGTCCAACAGGCGCGCTTCGCCCTCTATCAGGACCTCGACCTTGGGCTCCCTGCCGATTGCCACCTCGATACTGCCGATCACGTCGACCAGGTGCAGCGTCTCGGCCTCGAAACGCTTCGGGCCGATCCGCTTGCTGTCCGCCGCGGCCGGCGAGGCAAGAGCCAAGAGGAGGAGCGCCAGGATGCCGCCCGACAGGGCGCGGGCCGGCGTTCTTGGCAGGGCTGCCGAGGATGCGGGCGAAAGGGCCGCAGCGATCGCTATCATGGCAACTGTCCCGTTTCGCGAGAGCGGATCTTGGTTAGACGAGACCGAGCCTGGTTTCGTCCGTCCGAGCGAACCCGCCCGCGCTCAGTGTTCCGACGCCGGATTCAGACGTAGCGCCGATCTGGCCTTGCGCCTCAATCCGACTTTTTGGCCGTTCTACATATTTAGGTATGGGGTTCGGGTCCAGCACCGCATTGATAGCAATCAATCGCGGAAGCGCACGAAAAGCGTGCCGGAACCCAAGGCGCGTCCCGCTGGCCGTCCGGCCGACGACAGCCGTCGGTCAGGACGACGGTGTCTCGCCGGCCACCGCGTCCCGCCCGGCGGCGGTCAACTTGCAGACCAGCCAGTCCGGCTTGATCGGGTTGGCGAACCAGGGCTCGGCCCAGCCGCGCGCAATGCAGCTCTTGATCGTCCTGGGGCTGATCGGCTGCCCGTCGCGATCGAAAAGCGGCAGCTTGCCGCCCGGCTGATCGAGCCCGCGCAGCAGCCAGGCCTGCTGGGCCGGCGAAGGCCGCGACGCGACCCGTCGTCCGCCGCTGCGCCGCCAGCTGCGGCGAAGCGGAATCACCTTGGCCTCCATCACTTCTCCTCCCCCCGTCAAGGGGCCCCCCGTCGAGTGACTTCGGTGACGTCGAGATTATCCTAGACTAGACTGCGCCGCGAAGCGAATCACCGCTGACCGGGCTAGAGTTCGGGCCAGAGTTCGGGGCGGAGCGGAGGGCGGCATGACCTATTGTCTGGTCTATATGACGGCGGAGACGCCGGAGGAGGCGCGGGCTCTGGGCCGCGCCCTGGTGGAGGCGCGCCTGGCCGCCTGCGCCAACGTGATCCCGGGCATGGTTCCGATCTTCTGGTGGGACGGCGAGGTGCAGGAGGGCAGCGAGGCGGTGCTGATCGCCAAGACCCGCCGCGATCTGGTCGAGCGCCTGACCGCCTCGGTCAAGGCGCGGCACGGCTATGATTGCCCCTGCGTCGTGGCTCTGCCGATCGAAGCCGGCAATCCGGACTTCCTGGCCTGGATCGGCGCCGAGACCCGCGGTGAGGACTGAACCCGCGCGAAGGGTGAGGGGCGGCAGGGGCCGTCAGCCGAGGTCGGCCTTCATCAGCCGTCGCAGAGCCGGCGCGACCTCCTGCTGGTTCTCGAAGTCGAAGGTGCCGTTGTCCAGTTCGTCATCGAGGCCGAAGCAGTAAAGGCCGGAGTCGCCGCGCGCGGCCAGCCAGGTCTTTGCCTCCTGCAGGGCGGCGTCCGCGATGCGCTGCTTGTCCTCCACGGGCAGGCCGCCGCTGCGCTCGATCACGATGGCCATGCGCTCGAGGATCGGGTCGTGGCGTTTCTTCCAGGCCTCCGCCGCCGCCAGGTAGGGCGGGTTCTCGCCGACGTAGCTGGGGCAGGCCATCAGAAACGCGGTGGTGTTCCAGAAAGAGATGAAGAGGACCATCGCGTCCGCGCGCAGGGGGTCATCGGCCCGGCCGTTGGACGGCAGGGCCAGCGCAGCAAGCAGGCAGAGCGCACCGGCCGTGCAGAACGCGGCGCAGCGCCGAAACGTCGGCCGGCATCCGGCCGTCGGTCGCCGTGAAAACATACTGAGCCTTTACGTGATGGTGCGGGGGCGCCATGAACCCGAAGGACCGGGCGGGTCGAGGCGCGGGATCCAGAATCGCCGGTCGCCGTTCAAGCGGGATCGATTCGGCCGAGCGAGTTGCGCTCGGCGACCAAGGGCGGGCGAAGTCGGGGCGATGCGGTCAGCCCGAGTGGCTGAGGCGGCGGCGGACTTCTTCGCGATATTCCAGATCCCAGACGATCCGGTCGATGTCGATGTCATCGGGCGAACCGTCATGCCCCATTTGAGACGGGGCGGGCGCTTGGCTGTTCAACAGTGCGTCGGCGGTCTGCATTGTATCCTCGTCCTGCTACTGCCACTTTTCCCTCTCCCGACGCCCTAAGCATTCCAAGGCATTGCGGCTAGTAAAGGGCCCAATTGGGGCGTCAATATGAAGACCATTCTCGACCTATCGTTGTCACAACTTGTGTCGCTTTCGGCACAAAACTGTCACAGCGCATGACTGCTCTGCGCTTTCCCTGCTTGTCCACCTAGCGCGGTGCGTGTACCGAGGACTGTCCCACCGTAAGGAGCGAGCCACGATGTCCGTCTGGCAGGCCAGACTCTCCCTGGGGTTTTCCTGCCTCGGCCATGCCTACATGCACATGCTGACGGCCTTCTTCTTCGTCATCGTGCTCGCCCTAGAAGCCGAGTGGGATCAGCCGTTCCATGAGTTGATCGAGCTCTGGACGCTGGGGTCCCTGCTGGTCGGGCTCTGCGCCCTGCCGGCCGGCTGGCTGGCGGACCGTTGGAGCGCGCCGGGCATGATGGCGGTCATGTTCCTGGGCATGGGCGCGGCCTGCTGGCTCTGCGCCTTCGCGCCGTCGCCGGACACGATGCTGCTGGGCTTGGCCGCCCTCGGCGTCTTCGCCGCCATCTATCATCCGGTCGGCATCGCCTGGGTGGTCCGTTGCGCCGAGGCGCGGGGCAAGGCGCTCGGCATCAACGGCATCTTCGGCGGGATCGGAATCGGCGCGGCCGGCATGATCACCGGCGGCCTGATCGACGGCTTCGGCTGGCGGGCCGCCTTCTTCGTTCCGGGCACGATCTCGGTCCTGACCGGGCTTGCGCTGGTCGTCTGCCTGGCGCGTGGCTGGGTCTCCGACCTCAAGGAGGACCGCGCGCCCGAGCCGACGCACAGCCGCGCCGACATGCTGCGCGCCTTCCTGATTCTCCTGGTCACGATGTTCTGCGTCGGCTTCATCTTCCACGCGACCCAGACCGCCTTTCCCAAGGTCTTCGACCTTCGGCTCGCCGACATGCTCGGCGAGGGCACCCTGGGCGTCGGCATGGTGGTGACGATCGTCTATTTCCTGGCCGCCGGGATGCAGATCATCGGCGGGCACCTGGCGGACCGCTATCCCTTGAAGCCGATCTACCTGGCCGGCCTGCTGTTCCAGGTGATCATGCTGGCGGCGGTCGCCAGCGCCTTCGGGCTGCCGCTGATCCTTGCCGCGGTGCTTTCGGTCATGATGAGCACCGCCGTGCTACCCGCGGAGAACATGCTGCTGGCGCGCTTCACGCCGCAGCGGCACCGCAACCTGGCCTTCGGCATCAAGTTCGTGCTCGCCTTCGGGGTCGCGCCGCTGGCGATCTGGTTCGTTTCCTGGACCAAGGGCGCGACCGGCGAGTTCACCCTGCTGTTCTTCGTGCTGGCGGCCTTCTCGGGCCTCGGGTTCCTAGCAGCCGCCCTGCTGCCGGGCGAGCAGCGCCGGCCGCTCGCGGTGCCGGCCGAGTAGGGCGTGCCGGCGATGACCGGGATCACCATCGATCGCCTCGACCACCTGGTCCTGACCGTGCGGGACATCGAGGCGACCTGCGCCTTCTATCAGGAGGTGCTGGGCATGGAGCGGCGCGGCTTCGGCGAGGGCCGGGTGGCGCTCCACTACGGCCGGCAGAAAATCAACCTGCACCCCCATCCGACGCCGATCGACCTGGTCGCCGAGCGGCCCCTACCGGGCAGCGCGGACCTTTGCTTCGTCACGGAACAGGCGATCGAGGCGGTGATCGCGCACCTCGCGGCCTGCGGCGTGCCGATCGAATGGGGCCCGGGCCAGCGGACCGGCGCCGAAGGCCATATCGCCTCGGTCTACTGCCGCGATCCGGACAACAACCTGATCGAGATTGCCAGCTACCACCGAGCCTGACAGGCGGCCGATCCGCCGCCGCCGTGCCTGATCGCGAAAGCCCGAAGGAGTCTTCGGAAAGTTCGATCGGACCGCTCATTCGCTGGCCCCCTGCTTGAATTCGGCGGTCCCGGCAACACATCGCAATGAGAGTTGGCCGAGTATTTCAAGGCTCAGCCGGCCCGGGCCTCACGCGACAGCGGGGAGGCGCCGTTCCCTGAAGCGAAGGAGGAAGACGTGCACAGCGACGCCAAGAAGCTCGACATGACCGCGGCCAAGCAGTGGCTGACCAAGGACGTCACGATCAGGCTGCCCGGCTGGGCGTTCCTCCTCGGCGGCCTCGCCCTGCTCGCCCTGATCCTCGACTGACCTCGGCCGCCCCGGTACCGGCGGACCGAAGGTTCCGGGGCGGCCCCGGCGGGGCCGTGTCAGAGGTCACGCGCCGCAGCGTTGCGCTGTGACCCGATCGTGCGCGAGGCGGCGCAGAGGACGGCGCAGGATCGGGCCTCCGATTTGCAACAGACGCCGCCGCGGTCGGCCTTCGGGGGCAGCACCGCGATACGCGGCCCACGGCGTCTGTCGGGGTTCGGGCAGCCGCCAGATCATCAGTGAAATCGCATCGTAGTAGGGTCCCATCTCACGTCTCCCCATTTCATCGGTGCGGGTCATGCGGCGCCGAGGTCGATGCCGATGTCGCGCAGCAGGTGACGGCTGAGGCCCCGCAGCGCGCGGCTGGCGGCCAGACTTTGCGACCTCCGGACCCGCCCGGCCACGGCGTGCCGTTGCGCGCCGCCGATAGCGTTGAAACGATGATCCAGGTCCTCGGCGATAAAGGCGGGACAGGCTGGATTGGTGAAATAGACATGGCGGCCGGGCATGTTCCTTCTCCTCGTCGCTTCCTGAAAACCAGCTCCCATGCTAGGCAAAGCCTCCTGACAACATGCTGTCAGTGAGACTCTGCTAGCCTGCTGCTTCCTGACAGTAGGGTGTCAGGAAGCAAAGCCGACCGTGGACACGAGGGGAAGCGCGATGCGGCGGGCCGACCGCCTGTTTCAGATCATCCAGATTCTGCGCCGCAACAAGCTGGTGCGGGCCCGGGATCTGGCCGAGAAGCTCGAGATCTCGGAGCGGACGGTCTATCGCGACATCCGCGACCTCGTCGGCTCCGGGGTGCCGATCGAGGGCGAGGCCGGGGTCGGCTACGTGCTGCGCAACGGCTACGACTTGCCGCCCCTGATGTTCAACGAGCGCGAGCTCGAGGCCCTGGTGCTCGGCGCCCGGATCGTGGAGTCCTGGACCGATCCGGAGATGGCGGACTCGGCCGCCAACGTCATCGCCAAGGTCGAGGCGGTGGTGCCGGAGGAGCTGCGCGCCCACATGGCGCAGACCGCGCTGCTGGCGCCCGCGGCGCACTACGCCGAGCCCCTGTCGGTCGACCCCCGTACGCTGCGCCGGGCGATCCGCGACCGGCGCAAGCTGGCCTTCGACTACCGGGACCGGGAGGAGCGGCGGACCAGCCGCAGTGTCCGGCCCCTGGCTCTGGCCTTCTACGGCCCGGTCTGGCTGCTGGTGTCCTGGTGCGAGCTGCGCCAGGACTTCCGCTGTTTCCGACTCGACCGCATCGACGCGCTCGAGGTCCTGGCCGAGGCCTTCCGCCCCGAGCGCGGCAAGCTGCTGCAGGATTTCCTCAGGCGGGACGCGGAGTAGACGGGCGAGCGACCTCAGGCCGCGGAGGCGTCGGGCCGGGCCTTGTCCCGGGCGCCGAAGCGCCGGTCGCTGCGCAGCTCGGCCAGGATCGAGCCGATGCTTTCGACCAGCAGCTTGACCTCGGAGCTGGCCCCGGCCGCGCTCTCGCGGACCGAGCCGGAAAGCTGTGCGACGTCCTGGGATTCCGCCGCCACGGTCTGGATGGTCTTGGCGACCTCACGGTTGCCCGAGGCCGCCTCCTGGATGCTGCCGCTGATCTCCAGCGCGGCCTGCTTCTGCTGATCGGCCGCCGTGTCGATCGCCGCCGAGACCTCGTCCAGCCGGGCGATGACCTCGCTCACCCGCCGGATGGTGTCGACCGCGCCGCCCGTCGCCTCCTGGATCTTGGCGACCTGCTGGGAGATCTCGTCGGTCGCCTTGGCGGTCTCGTTGGCCAGGCTCTTGACCTCGTTGGCGACGACCGCAAAGCCTTTGCCGGCTTCGCCGGCGCGCGCCGCCTCGATGGTCGCGTTGAGCGCCAGCAGGTTGGTCTGCGCCGCGATGTCCGAGATCACCTTGATGATGTCGCCGATCTCCTGGGCGCTGGTGTCGAGTTCGCCGATAACCTGACTGGCACTGTTCGCCTCGGTCACCGCCTGCCGGGTAACGTCCTTGGACTGGGCGGTCTGGCGTCCGATCTCCTGGACCGAGACCTGGAACTCCTCGGTGGCGGCGGCCACGGTCTCGACGCTGGTCGAGGCCTCCTCCGAGGCCGAGGCCACGGTCGAGGCGCTCATGCCGGTCCGTTCCGCGGCGGCGTGCATCTCGCCGGCGAAGCTTTCGACCTCCTTGGTCTGGCGGGCGACCTTTTCGACCACGCCGTCGACCTCGGCTTCCAGGTTGTCGGCCAGGCGTCGGAGCTCCTGCTGAAGCAGTTCCTGGCCCGAGGCGATGTAGACCGAGGTGGCGAGCTCCATGTCGAAAAGGATGGTCCGGGTGACCGCGTCCACCGCCCGGTCTAGCTTCTCGGGCGCTCGGCGGTACTTGGCCGTGAGGACGGTCAGCATCCGGGTCAGCAGGAAGGTGTAGCCGCCGATGTACCAGTTCGGCGCCAGGCCGATGCGCTGGTGCGCGCGGCCGATGGCGGTGGCCCGCTCGAAGTACTCGGCATCGAAACGGCCGGAGAACATCAGCCGCCAATGCGCGCTCTGCGCCCGCTTCAGGGCCTCGATCTTGCCGTCCCCGCAGAGCAGGGGCGCCAGGGCCGGCCAGCGGCCGAGATAGTCGTAGAAGCGGTTCAGGATCCCGGGGAACTCTGGTTCCAGGACCTCGAAAAGCTCTGGCAGCAGGCCGCGAACTTCCGGAGAGAGGCCGGCGAAGGCCAGGCGTTCTTGGGCGGTTTTGCTAAATTCCATCGTCGCTCTCGCCAGGCTGCCGCCGCCCCCCGGATGGCGGCGATCGGGACGAGAGGATTAGTACGCATTTTAGGTTAATCTCATATTACTCAAGACCTATTTGCGGAGTCCGACGCCCCCGGCCGCGGAAGCTGGTCGCCTGGATCCGGCAAGAGCCTTCAGGTCGAGGCCCGGGCGGAGAGGCGGGCCAGCGGCTTCTCGTTGATCGGCAGGTGCACCGCCGCGGCCAGCAATCCGAGCGCGACACCGGCCCACCACATGGAATCGTAGGAGCCGGTCGTGTCGTAGAGCCGGCCGCCGAGCCAGACCCCGAGGAAGCTGCCGACCTGGTGGCTGAGGAAGACGATCCCGAAGAGCGTCGCCATGTAGCGGACCCCGAAGACCTGGGCCACGATCCCCGTGGTCAGGGGCACGGTCGACAGCCAGAGGATCCCCATCACCGCCGCGAAGAGGTAGAGCGTGAGCTCGGTCTTGGGGGCCAGCAGCAGGCCGGTGATGGCGACCGCGCGGGCGAAGTAGATGGCCGAGAGCCCGTACTTCTTGCTCCAGCGCTGGCCGGCGGCGCCCGAGAGGAAGGAGCCGATGATGTTGAACAGGCCGACGATGGCGATGGAATAGGCGCCGACCTCCGCGCCCAGACCCAGGTCCTTGGCATAGGCCGGGAAGTGCACCGTGATGAAGGCGACGTGGAAGCCGCAGACGAAGAAGCCGAGGGTCAGGAGCACGTAGCCGCTGTGCCCGCCGGCTTCGCGCAGCGCCTGGCCGATGCTCTGCTCGCTCACCGCCTCGCCCTTGACCCCGGGGTCGCCGGGCAGGACGAAGGCGAGGGGGATGATGACCAGGGCCGAGGCGGCCAGGATCAGCAGCGCCGGCTGCCAGCCGAACTGGGCGATCATCGCCTGGCCGAGCGGCGAGAAGACGACCTGGCCGAAGGATCCGGCCGCGGTGCCGAGGCCCAGCGCCAGGGAGCGCCGTTCGGGCCCGACCACCCGGGCCATCGAGGCCAGGGCTAGGGAGAAGGCGGTGAAGGCCACCCCCACGCCGGTCAGCACCCCGCCGAAGACGTGCAGCATCAGGCCGCTGTCGGCCTCGGCCATGCCCCAGACCCCGGCGCCGTAGACCAGGGCGCCCAGGGTCATGACCCGGGCCGGGCCATAGCGGTCGGCGATGGCGCCCGCGACCGGCACGCCGATGCCCCAGAGCAGGTTCTGGATCGCCATGGCGAGCGCGAAGGTCTCGCGGTCCCAGCCCTTGGCCACCGTCATGGGCTCCAGGAAGAGCCCGAAGACCGAGCGCACGCCGAAGCCGATCATGGCGATCAGGCAGCCGGCGAGGATGACCAGCAGCGGCGTGCGCCAGCTCGACGCGGCGGACAAGGAGGCCTGGGTGGTCACTGGTTTCTTCCTTCTCTCATGCTCGGATCAAGCATCAAGGCTCACAGCGGAAAGATCAGGCAGGTGGTGGTGCCGAAGGCGAGCAAGCGGCCCTCGCCGTCGGTCAGGCGGCCTTCGGCGACACCGACCCGGCGCCCGGACTGCACGATCGTGCCCTCGGCCTCGACCAGTCCGGTCTTGTCGGTCATGCCGCGCAGCAGGTTGATCTTGAACTCTACTGTCGTGTAGCCGCTGCCCCGGGGCAGGGTCGATTGGACCGCGCAACCCATGCAGGAATCGAGCAGGGTCGCCGCCCAGCCGCCGTGCACCGAGCCGATCGGATTGTAGTGATCGAAGCTTGGCTCGCCTCGGAACAGCGCGTGGCCTTCCGAGACTTCGGTCAGGACGAAGCCCAGGGTCCGGGTGATCGGCGGGGCCGGCAGGCGCCGCTCCAGCAGGGCCTGAAGGAACTCCAGGCCGCTCATCGCCTTCAAGGTCTCGAGCGACGCGACCCCGAACTCCCGGTCCTGCAAGGCTTCGCTGACGATGGACATGGCCTCCCCGCGCGTCGTAAACTCGTGTAGCTACACTCGACTAAGCGGCTTCGGGAGTCAATTGCGATCGCCATGCGTGCAAAGCAGGGGAGGGTCCCGCCGGACGTCCGGCCGCCGGATGCGCACTGCACCTGCGCGGTCCTGCGGCGGACCGCACGGCGGGTCACCCAGGCCTACGACCGGGCGCTGCGCCCGGCAGGGATCAAGCTGACCCAGTATTCGGTCCTGGCCAACGTCCTGCGCGACGGCGGCCTGTCGATCACCGAGCTGGCCGAGCGCCTGGCCATGGACCGCACGACCCTGACCCGCAACCTGCGCCCCATGGAGCGCGCCGGCTGGATCGAGATCGGCCCCGGTCCGGATCGGCGCCGTCGCGCAGTGCGGATCACGGCGTCCGGCCGCAAGGTCTTCGAAGCGGCCTTCCCGCTGTGGCAGGCCGCCGAGCGCGACTTCCGCCGCGGCCTTGGCCGCGACACCGCCGCCGAGCTTCGGCGGCTGCTCGATCTGGCCTTGCAGGAGGCAGAAACCTGACCGCGTTTGGGTGTGTCGTTGTCGCGATTCTAAGGCGAGATACGTAGCGTGTCGTTCAGATGAAGGCCCTCACCCTCCCGTCGCTATCGCGCCGGGCCCCTCCCTCTCCCTCGGGAGAGGGATGTGGAGGCTTGGTGAGGCTAAAGGCCGAGCCTTAGCCGAAGCTGGGTGAGGGGAGCTGACCGAGGGGAGACCGCAGCGGCGGCGCGGTTCTCCGGCGCTGTTGTAGCTTGGCCGTCCCCGATATCGCGGCGCGCTGGCTACTCCGCCGCCCGGGCCTTGGCCGTGGCGCGGGCCAGGGCCTGGTCAAGGTCGGCGATGATGTCGTCGACCGTCTCCAGGCCGATCGAGATGCGGATCACCTCGGGGCCGGCGCCGGAGGCGACCTGCTGCTCCTCGGTGAGCTGGCGGTGGGTGGTCGACGCCGGGTGGATAATCAAGGATCGGGTATCGCCGACGTTGGCGAGATGGCTCATCAGTTCGCAGCTCTCGACCAGGCGGGTGCCAACCGCGTAGCCGCCCACAACCCCGAAGGTGAAGACCGGGCCCACGCCCTTGGGCAGGTATTTGCTGGCCCGAGCGTGCTCGGGGCTGGACTCCAGGCCGGCGTGGGAAACCCAAGCGACCGCCGGATGGCCCTCAAGGAATTCGGCCACGGCCCGGGCATTGGTTACGTGGCGCTCCATCCTCAGCGGCAGGGTCTCGATCCCGGTCAGGATCATAAAGGCGTTGGTCGGCGACAGCGCTGGGCCTAGGTCGCGCAGGGCCACCGCGCGCGCCTTCATGGAGAAGCCGAAGTCGCCGAAGGTCTCGTAGAAGGTCAGGCCGTGATAGGCCGGGTCCGGCTGGGTGAGGGAGGGGAACTTGTCATTCTGGCCCCAGTCGAAGCGGCCCGATTCCACCACGACGCCGCCCATCGAGGTGCCGTGGCCCGAGAGGAACTTGGTCAGGGAGTGGATGACGATGTCGGCGCCCCAGTCGAAGGGCTGGCAGAGGTAGGGCGAGGCCATGGTGTTGTCGACGATCAGCGGGATGCCGGCGCGGCGGGCGATCTCGGACAGGCCCTCGAGGTCGGCAACCACGCCGCCGGGGTTGGACAGGCTCTCGACGAAGATCGCCTTGGTCTGCGGCCCGACAGCGGCCTCGACCGCCGCCAGGTCGCGCGGATCGACGAAGTCGCAGTGCCAGCCGAACTTCTTGAAGGTATGCGTGAACTGGGTCACCGAGCCGCCGTAGAGGAAGGGCGAGGCGACGAAGCGGTCGCCGGCCTCCAGCAGGGTGAAGAAGGCCAGCAGCTGGGCCGCGTGGCCCGAGGCGCAGGCCACCGCGCCGCGGCCGTTCTCCAGGCTCGCGACCCGCTCCTCCAGCGCGGCGACGGTCGGGTTGCCGACCCGGGTGTAGAGATAGCCAAAGGTCTGCAGGTTGAAGAGCGAGGCCGCGTGGTCGACGTCGTGGAAGACGTAGGAGGTCGTCTGGTAAATCGGCACGTTGCGCGCGCCGGTCACTGGGTCCGGCTGGCTCCCGGCGTGGATCGCCCGGGTCTCGAAGCCGAAGTCGTCGCCGTCTTTGCTCATTCCGTGTTCCTCTTCGGCCGGCTGAAACAGCCAGCCCAAGCTCACCCTCGCACTTCGACAGGCTCAGTGTGAGGGCGAGCCCCTAGAGCGGGATGACATTAAGCCAATCCGGCTTCATGTCTGAATCCCTTTCTACTTCAACAATTTAGAGCACGATTCAGATATGAGGCTGCTTCAACCTCATATCATCGTGCTCTAGGCCCCTGATGCTTCCTCACCCTGAGCCTGTCGAAGGGTAGGCGCATCGATCCCTGACATCTGAAAGCGCCTACGCCCTCACGCCACCCGTAGCCGGCGCCGCTTTGCCGAGATGATCCGGGAGTTGATGCCGCCCCAGGAAAGCTCGCCGTGGAGGCGGCCCCACTCGATCTTGGGGCAGCGGTTCATGATCACGGTGAGGCCCGCCGCCTCGGCCTTTGCCGCGGCCGCGTCGTTGCGCACGCCGAGCTGCATCCAGATCACCTTGATCTGCTTCTCTCCGGCCAGCGCGACGGCCTCCTCGGTGATCGGCCCGGCGGCCTCGCTGTTGCGGAAGATGTCGACCAGGTCGATGGGCCCCGGCACCTCGGCCAGGCTGGCGTAGCAGGTCTCGCCCAGGATCTTCTGGCCGGCGGCGGCCGGGTTCACCGGGATCACCCGGTAGCCCTTCTCCTGCAGGTACTTCATGGCGAAGTAGCTGGGCCGCACCCATTTGGGGCTGGCGCCGACCATGGCGATGGTCCGGACATCCCGCAGGATGCCGCGGAGCAGGTCGTCGCTGTAGGCCTCGTGGTCGGTCATCCCGTCGCCGTTCACGCGCCGGTCCAGCTCGGATGGCGCTTCTCGATGAAGGCGTCGATGCCCTCGCCGGCGTCGCGGGTCAGCATGTTCTCGGTCATGACCTCGGCGGTGTAGGCGTAGGCGGCCTCCAGGTCCATCTCGGCCTGGCGGTAGAAGGCCTCCTTGCCGATCTTGAGGATCAAGGGCGACTTGGAGAGGAGGGTCCGCGCCATTTCTTCGACCGCGGCGTCGAGCTCGGCCTCGGGCACGGCCCTGTTGATCAGGCCGATCTCAAGGCCGCGGCGCGCCGGCTGCATCTCGCCCAGCAGCAGCATCTCCATGGCCTGCTTGCGCGGCACGTTGCGCGACAGGGCGACCATGGGGGTCGAGCAGAAGAGGCCGATGTTGACCCCAGGCGTGGCGAAGCGGGCGGTCTCCGCCGCCACCGCCAGGTCGCAGGTCGCGACCAGCTGGCAGCCGGCCGCGGTTGCGATGCCGTGCACCTTGGCGATCACCGGAATCGGCAGGCGCACGATGGCCAGCATCAGGCGGCTGCACTCCGCGAAGGTCTCCTCGTAGAAGGGCCGCCCGGGGTTGGCCCGCAGCTCCTTCAGGTCGTGCCCGGCGCAGAAGCCCTTGCCGGCGCCCTGCAGCACCACGGCCCGGACTTCGGGCTCGCAGGCGATCGCCTCCAGCACCGCGCGCAGGCTGCGCATCATCTCCAGCGAGAGGGCGTTGTAGGCCTTGGGCCGGTTCAGGGTCAGGGTCGCCACGCCCTCGGCGTCGCTGCGCAGGACCAGAGCCTCCCGGTCCAGGGTGTCGGCCGCCGTCTCCATCGCCATGATCCGCCTCGATCTCTCCGCTGTCGCCTCGAGGCCCCAGCATAGCGCCGAAACCGGCGCGGGGGAATCGCAGGCCGTTGCCTCGGTGGCGCTTTCCGGGCAAAGAGAGTCGGCGAGGTCGGGCAGAGAGAGGAGGACCGGGACGGCATGCCCAGGATCACCAAGGACGAGATCGAGGCGCTCTGCGAGCGGGAGCTGCCTTTCGCCAAGACCTTGGGCATCACGGTCGACGACATCGGCCGCGGCACGGCGGTCGTGCGCCTGCCCTACAAGAGCGACCTG
>JASJBF010000005.1 GCA_030066685.1 Kiloniellales bacterium
CTGCACCCGCCAGGGTGAGACCCTGGCCGCCGGCTAATACCAAGGGGCGTTGATAATTACCCATTTGATGGCGCGCGGCGGCCCGCCGGGTGCGTTGCGACCCTTGCCCGATGCGGGTGCATCGCGCTGCGAGCCGCGCCTGCCCGGCGGGCCGCCGCGCGCCATCAAATGGGTAATTATCAACGCCCCTTGGTATTAGCCGGCGGCCAGGGTCTCACCCTGGCGGGTGCAGTCGGCGGCGGCCAGCTCGACGAAGGCCTCGGTGATCGCCTCCGGCGGCTTCAGGCTCTCCGGATCCTCGCCGGGGAAGGCCTGGGCGCGCATGATCGTGCGCACGACGCCGGGGTCGATCAGATTGACCCGGACCGCGGTCTTGGCGGTCTCGGCGGCGTAGATGCCGATCAGCATTTCCAGCGCCGCCTTGGAGGTGGCGTAGGCGCCCCAGTAGGGGATCGGCCGGGCGGCGGCGCCCGAGGTCACGAAGATGGCGCGGCCCGCGTCGGAGCGGCGCAGCAGCGGGTCGAGGCTGCGGATCAGCCGGAAATTGGCGGTCAGGTTGACGTCGATGACCGCCTGCCAGGCCGCCGGATCGCCGTGGCCCAGCGGCGACAGGGTGCCGAGGATCCCGGCGTTGCCGACCAGGACGTCGAGCTTGCCGAAGCGTTCGTAGAGCGAGGCGCCCAGGGCGTCGATCCTGTCGAAGTCGCGCAGGTCCAAGGGGACCAAGGTCGCCGGCTTGCCGCCTCCCTGGCGGATCTGGTCGTCGACCTCCTCCAGCCCGCCGACCGTCCGCGCGGTCAGGATCATCTGGGCGCCCTCGGCGGCGAAGCGCCGGGCCACGGCGGCGCCGATGCCGCGCGAGGCGCCCGTCACCAGGGCCAGGCGGCCGTCGAGGCGCCCCTTTGAGGTCTCAGCCGTCACGGGGTCAGGCGAGCTCCGCCAGCAGCGAGAGCTGCCCGGGCGAGTTGTCGGCCAGATCGGTCAGCCGGGTCGGGTAGGCACCGGTGAAGCAGGCGTCGCAGAACTGCGGCCGCTCCGGATCGCGTCCCGGCTGGCCCACGGCCCGATAGAGCCCGTCGAGGGAGACGAAGGCCAGGGAATCGGCGCCGATGTACTCGGCCATGCCGGCGACGTCGTAGCGCGAAGCCAGGAGCTCGCCGCGCTGAGGCGTGTCGATGCCGTAGAAGCAGGACTGCGTGGTCGGCGGCGCCGCGATCCGCATGTGGACCTCCTTGGCGCCGGCGGCCCGGACCATCTCGACGATCTTGGCCGAGGTGGTGCCGCGGACGATGGAGTCGTCGACCAGGATCACCCGGCGGTCCTTGATGAAGGCCCGGTTGGCGTTGTGCTTGAGCCGGACCCCCAGGTGCCGGATGTGGTCGCTCGGCTCGATGAAGGTGCGGCCGACGTAGTGGTTGCGGATGATCCCCAGCTCGAAGGGGATGCCGGCCTCTTCGGCGTAGCCGATCGCCCCGGGCACGCCGGAATCGGGCACAGGGATCACGACGTCGGCCTCGATGGGCTTCTCCCGCGCCAGTTCGGCGCCGATCCGCTTGCGCGCTTCGTAGACGCTGCGCCCCTCGACCACCGAATCGGGCCGGGCGAAGTAGACGTATTCGAAGATGCAGAAGCGGCTGGCGGCGGCCGGAAAGGGCCTGAGGGAATGGACGCCCGAGTCGTCGAGCACCACCATCTCGCCGGGTTCGACGTCGCGCAGGTAGTCGGCGCCGATGATGTCCAGGGCGCAGGTCTCGGAGGCAACGATGTGGGCGTCTCCCAGGCGGCCCAGGACCAGGGGGCGGACTCCCAGGGGATCGCGCACGCCGATGACCGCGGTCTCGGTCATCGAAACCAGCGAATAGGCGCCCTCGATCTGGCGCAGGGCGTCGGTCATGCGGTCGAGCAGGCCGCCGGCCGGGGAGGTCGCCATGAGGTGGACGATGACCTCGGTGTCTGAGGTCGACTGGAACAGCGAGCCGCGCTTGACCAGCTCGCGGCGCAGCTGCAGCGCGTTGGTCAGATTGCCGTTGTGGGCCAGGGCGAAGCCGCCGAACTCGAGATCGGCGAAGAGCGGCTGGACGTTGCGCAGGATGGTCTCGCCCGCGGTCGAGTAGCGTACGTGGCCGATGCCGATCTGGCCGGTGAGGCGGGCCATCAGGGCTTCGCTGGCGAAGATGTCGCCGACCTGGCCGAGGTCCCGGTGGCTGCGGAACTGGCTCCCGTCGGAGACCACCATGCCCGCGGCCTCCTGGCCGCGGTGCTGCAGCGCGTGGAGACCCAAGGCGATGTGCGCGGCGGCGTCGCTGCCGGCGCCGAAGATCCCGAAGACGCCACATTCCTCGCGGAGCTTGTCGTCGTCGAAGAGGTCGGCCTTCGGCCGGGGGAGAGCTCTACTGGGCACTTTCGATCAGGCGCTCCATGTTGGCCCGCTCAGCGTCGCGATAGCCTTGGGTTTCGTCCGCGGCCGCGTCCTTCGAGGGCGGCGCGATCAGCAGCTGATAGGCGCGCTCGGCGGCCTCGGCGTCGTCCTGGAGGGCGCCAAAACTGCTTCTTTCCTTGAGGATCTCCTCGGGAATGAAGCTCGCGATCAAGCCTGCACCCTGCTGGATCAGGGGCATGGTGCGGGCTTCGCGCAGGGTCGGCGGCCAGTCCTTGGACGGCACGAAGTAGTCGACCGCCAGCCACAGGGCCGAGACAATCAGTGCGCCGCGTAGGATTCCGAAGATGAAGCCGAGGCTCCGGTTGAGCGGCTGCAGCTCGCTGCCGTGGATCGGCCGCGACACGAAATGGGCGATGATCGACAGGCCGATCAGCACGGTCAGGAAGATCATCAGGCCGCCGGCGATATCGGCCACCACCTCGATGGAGATGAGCTGGCGCATCAGCGGCTGCACCAAGGGCAGCCCGGCATAGGTGGCGACGCCTGCGACGACCCAGGACAGCAGCACCAGAAGCTCGCGCAGGAACCCGCGCAGAAAGGCGAAGAGCCCCGAAAGCACGAGGATCGCGACCACGACCAGGTCGGTAACGTTGATCGGGAAGGACTCCATGGGCGCTCGCCTTCTCCCGCTGGGCACCGTCTAGCGCAGAAAGGTCCCCGCTGGCAATGCCGGCGTGGCCGGCCCCGACCGGCTCCTAGTCCGGCATCTCCGCAAAAAAATCAAACAGATCAAGCAAGTGCCGGATCTCCTTCAGGGTCATCCCCGAGCCCTCGGGCTGATCCTTGCGCCGACGGGCAGGCCGCAGCGCGGTGGTGAAGCCCAGCTTCGCGGCCTCCTTGAGGCGCGCCTCGGCCTGGCTGACCGGCCGGACCTCGCCGGACAGCCCGATCTCGCCGAACACGACGCAGCCCTCGGGCAGGGCGCGGTCCCGGGCCGAGGAGACCAGGGCGGCGGCAACCGCCAGATCGGCCGCCGGCTCGGTGATCCTGAGCCCGCCGGCGACGTTGAGGTAGACGTCCTTGCCGGCCAGGTTCAGGCCGCAGCGGGCTTCAAGCACCGCCAGGACCATCGACAGGCGACCGGCATCCCAGCCGACCACGGCCCGGCGCGGCGTTGCCAGGGGCGAGGCCGAGACCAGGGCCTCGATCTCGACCAGGACCGGCCGGGTGCCCTCCAGGCCGGCAAAGACCGCCGCCCCTGAGATATTGGTGTTGCGCTCGGCCAGGAAAAGGGCCGAGGGGTTCGCCACCTCCTGCAGGCCGCGGTCGGTCATCTCGAAGACGCCGATCTCGTCGGTCGGCCCGAAGCGGTTCTTGGTCGCGCGCAGCAGACGGAACTGGTGGCTGCGCTCGCCTTCGAAGGTAAGGACGGCGTCGACCATGTGCTCCAGGACCTTGGGGCCGGCGATCACGCCGTCCTTGGTGACGTGGCCGACCAGGAGCAGGGCGAAGCCGCGCTGCTTGGCCAGGCGGATCAGCTCCTGGGCGCTGGCCCGGACCTGGGACACCGTGCCGGGCGCCGAGTCCAGGCTGTCGACGTACATGGTCTGGATCGAGTCGATGATCGCGACCTGCGGTGCCTGCGCGCTGTCCAGGGTGGCCAGGATGTCCCGGACCGAGGTCGCCGCCGCCAGCTGCACCCGGCTTTCTGCCAGCGCCAGGCGCGCGGCCCGCAGGCGGATCTGGTCGACCGCCTCCTCGCCGGAGAAGTAGGCGCAGGCGAGACCGGCTTCGGGGCCGTCCTGTGCCCCCGCTCCGGTCAGGGCCGCGGCCACCTGGAGCAGCAGGGTCGACTTGCCGATGCCGGGATCGCCGCCGACCAGGATCGCCGAGCCCGGCACCAGCCCGCCGCCGCAGACCCGGTCGAACTCGAGGATGCCGCTATGCCGCCGGGGCAGGGGCGCTTCGCTGCCTTCAAGGCCGACCAGATCGATCGGCCGTCCGGCCTTGCGCTGGCCGCGGCTCAGGCCGCCCGGCAGGCTGTCGCGCCCGGTCTCCTCGACGATGCTGTTCCATTCGCCGCAGCCCTCGCAGCGGCCCGACCAGCGCACGTGGGCGGTGCCGCAGGACTGACAGACGAAGCGTGGCGCAGCCTTTGCCAAGACCCTCTGATCCGCAAGTGTTACGAGTCGTCGCTCTGCCGCCTAGAGCGGCTCAACGGCCATGCGTATCGGCCCTTCGGCCCGGCCGTGGATGAACTGGTCCACGTGGTCGTTGCCGGAGCGGTCGACCTCGGCCACCGAGCCGGCCCAAATGATCTTACCCTCGAAGAGCATCGCGATGCGATGGGCGATCTTGCGGGCGCTGGCCATGTCGTGGGTGATCGACAAGGCCGTGGCGCCCAGCTCGTGGACGCACTCGACGATCAGGTCGTTGATGACGTCGCCCATGATCGGATCGAGGCCGGTGGTCGGCTCGTCGAAGAAGATGATCTCGGGCTCGGTCGCGATCGCCCGGGCCAGACCGACGCGCTTGCGCATGCCGCCCGAGAGTTCGGCCGGTCCGAGCTCGGCGACGTCCGGACCGAGGCCGACCGCGGCCAGCTTCTCCAAGGCGATCTGCTTGGCCAGGGCGCGCTGCATGCCTTCGCCCTGGATCAGGCCAAAGGCGACGTTCTCCCAGACCGGCAGGGAATCGAAGAGCGCGGCGTTCTGAAACAGCATGCCGAACTTGCGCATGACCGCGTCCTGCTCCTCGCCGCGCAGGCCGACCACGTTCTCGCCGTCGACCTCGATGGTCCCGGCGTCCGGCTCCAGCAGGCCCAGGATGCACTTCAGCAGGACCGACTTGCCGGTGCCCGAGCCGCCGATCACGACCACCGACTCGCCGACGCCGACATCCAGGTCGAGCCCTCTGAGCACATGCTTCTCGCCAAAGGCCTTGTGCAAGCCCCGGATCCTGATCTTTGGCACGTCGGGCGATTTCATCGGGCGAAGAAAGCCTCGGTGATGATGTAGTTGAAGCTGAGGATCAGGATCGACGCCGAAACCACGGCGTTGGTGGTCGCGGCGCCCACGCCCTGCGCGCCGCCGCGCGAATAGAAGCCGTGGTAGCAGCCCATCAGGGTGACCAGGAACCCGAAAACGGCGGCCTTCACCAGGCCTGAGATCACGTCCTGGGCCTCCATGAAGTCGACGGTGTTGGTCAGGTAGTTCGAGGGATTGAAACCCAGCTTGTAGACCGAGACCACGTAGCCGCCGAAGACGCCGATGACGTCGGCGACCAGGACCAGGAGCGGCAGCATGGTCAAGCCGGCGATCAGCCGCGGCGCGATCAGGTACTTGTAGGGATTGGTCGCCAGGGTCGAGAGGGCGTCGATCTGCTCGGTCACCCGCATGGTTCCGATCTCGGCCGCCATGGCAGCGCCGATGCGGCCGGCGACCATCAGGCCCGCCAGCACCGGACCAAGCTCGCGGGTGATCGAGACCACGACCACGTTGGGAATCGCGCTCTCGGCCGAGAAGCGGGCGAAGCCGGTGTAGCTCTGCAGGGCCAGAACCATGCCGGTGAAGATCGCGGTCAGGCCGACCACGGGCAGGGAGTAGTAGCCGATCTCGACCATCTGCCTGAGGATCAGCCGGGGGTAGAGCGGCGCCCGAAAGCAGCTGAAGACCGAGGCCAGGGAGAAGATCGTCACCCGGCCGGTTGCGGCCAGAAAGAACAGGAAGGTGCGGCCTATCGGCTGAAGAATCGGCATGGCGTCACGCGCTGAGATAGACGCGCCGATAGCGGCGCCCGAGTGAGGTGAGGATCTCGTAGCCGATCGTCCCGGCCTCCTCGGCCAGGCGATCGAGGCCGTCGCCGGGTGCGATCAGGTCGACCGGCGCTCCGGGACGGACGTTCTCGGCCGGCACCTTGGTCACATCCAGAGTGATCAAGTCCATGGATATCCGTCCCACGACCGGTGCCGCGTTGTCGCCTAGAAAGGCGGTGCCGCGGTTCGACAGCGATCTGAGGTAACCATCAGCATAGCCGACCGCGACCGTCGCAATGCGGGTCGGCCCCGCCGCGCGAAAGGCGGCACCATATCCAACGGTCGTGGGGGCGTCAATCTCGCGCACCTGCAGGATTCTTGCTTGCAGCCGAACCACTTGTGCCATGGGGTTGGTCTGACCCGGGGTCGGGTTGACGCCGTAGAGGGCGACCCCGGGCCGGGCGAGTTGGAAGTGGAACTCGGCCCCCAAGAAGATTCCTGAGGAGTTGGCGAAGCTGGCCGGCAAGGCCGGCAGGCGCGCCCGGGCGGCTTCGAATAGGGCCAACTGCTCGCGGTTCTTCGGGTTCTCCGCCTCCTCGGCACAGGCAAGGTGGCTCATCACCAGCAGCGGATCCAGGCCGTCCAGCCGGCCGGGCTCCTCGGCCAGCACGTCCAGCTCGGACGGCGGCAGGCCGAGACGGCTCATCCCGCTGTCGACATGGATCGCCGCCGGCAGGGCCGAGCCGGCGGCCAGCGCGGCCTCCCGCCAGGCCGCGATCTGGCCGAGGCTGTTGAGGACCGGGATCAATCCGGCGGCCTGGAAGTCGGGGCCGAGCCCGGCCTCGAAGCCGCTCAGGATAAAGATGCGGGGCGCCGGCTCGACACCCGCCAAGGCCTCGCGCAGGGCCAGGCCCTCGAAGGGCAGAGCGACGAAGAAGTCGCGGACGCCGGCATCTGCCAGCGCCGGGCCGACCTGCGTCACGCCCAGGCCATAGGCGTCTGCCTTGACCACGGCGGCGCAGGCGGCGCGCGCCAGTTTCTTGCAGAGCCGGCGGTAGTTTTCCTGGATGGCGTCCAGGTCGATGGTCAGCAGGGCGCCGTGGCGGAGCAGCTCGGCGTCGGGCCCGTCAGTAGGGGCCATCGGGCAGGTGCTCTGAGTCGACGTAGTTGCTGAACTTCGTCGTCGCGCCTTCGAAGGCCAAGCGCACGGTACCGGTCGGCCCGTGGCGCTGCTTGCCGATGATCACCTCGGCCATGCCGTAGACCTTCTCGCAGCGCTCCTGCCAGGCTTGGAAGCGCTGGTGGAACTTCTCCTCGCTCTCATCGGCCTTCTGGCCCGGCTGGCTGCGCTCCAGGTAGTACTGCTCTCGGAAAACGAACATCACCACGTCGGCGTCCTGCTCGATCGAGCCGGACTCCCGCAGGTCGGCCAGCTGCGGGCGCTTGTCGTCGCGCTGCTCGACCGCGCGGGATAGCTGCGACAGCGCGACCACCGGCACGTTGAGCTCCTTGGCGATGGCCTTCAGGCCGCGGGTGATGTCGGAGATCTCCTGGACCCGGTTCTCGGTCGCCCGGCCCGCGGTCGGCCGCATCAGCTGCAGGTAGTCGACCACGATCATCGACAGGCCCTTCTGGCGCTTCAGACGCCGGGCGCGAGTCCGCAGCTGGCTGACCGAGATCGCCGGCGTGTCGTCGATGAACAGCGGGACGCGCTCCAGCTTGTGGCTCGCTTGCACGATGGCGCCGAAGTCCTCGTTCGACATCTCGCCGCGGCGGATCTTCTCGGACGGCACCCGGCTCTCCTCGGACAGAAGGCGGGTCGCCAGCTGCTCGGCCGACATCTCCAGCGAGAAGAAGCCGACCACCGCGCCGTCCTTGCCCTTGGTCTCGAGGTTCTTGCGCCCGGCGTTGAAGGCGATGTTGGTCGCGAGCGCCGTCTTGCCCATCGAGGGCCGGCCGGCGAGGATAATCAGGTCGCTGGAGTGGAGGCCGCCCAGCAGCTTGTCGAGGTCGGTGAACTCGGTCGCCACGCCCGACAGTCCGCCGTCGCGCTTGAAGGCGGCCTGCGCCATGTCGAGGGCCGTGGTCAGCGCGGTCTTGAACTCCTGGAATCCGCCTTCGGTCTGGCCTTCCTCGGCCAGGCGGTAGAGCTGCTCCTCGCAGGCCTCGATCTGGTCGCCCGCGTCCTGCTCCAACTCGACGTCGAAGGCGTCGTTGACCATGTCCTCGCCGAGCGCGATCAGCTGCCGGCGCAGGTAGAGGTCGTGGATCACCTTGCCGTAGTCGACGGCGTTGATGATCGAGGGCACGGCGGCGATCAGCTGGGCCAGGTACTGGGCGCCGCCGACCTCGGCGAGAGTCTCGTCGCGCTCGAAGTAGCCCTTCAAGGTGACCGCGTCGGCGATCTGGCCGCGCTCGATCATCTGGCCGCAGGCGGCGTAGATGCGGCCATGAGTCGCGTGCGCGAAGTGATCGGGGATCAGAAAGTCCGAGACCTTCTCGAAGGCGGCGTTGTTGGCGAGTATCGCGCCGAGCAGGGCCTGTTCCGCTTCGTAGTTGACCGGCGGGCTCCGGTAGTCACCGGGCTCGACCCTCTCGCGCAACTGCAAGACCAAGTTACCACCCCCTCTCTGAGCAAGGCGCCGAAGCTAGCAAAGCCGAGCCGGATGGCCCAGCCGCAATTCCCGGAATAAACAGAAGGAAGACGGGGATAAGTCGCAAAGCCATCGTGCGCCGGGCCCAATCGTCACGCGCCGCAAAGTCGCGACGCGAAGTCGGAGTCGCCGGTTAGAGACTACGGCGCGCCTGCGTCCGGCTCAACCTTGGCCGCCGCCCTGCGCAGAAAACCGGGACGGAGAAAAAGGCCGGGCCTAGGGCCCGACCTCATTTCGTGATCGACGTCTTCGCGACTCGGACGGCGCGGCGCGCCCGTGATGGATCACGAAGTCTCCTCTGCCTCGTCTCCGGTCGCGGCCTCCTCGGCCGCGGCTTCCGGCTCGCCGGACCCTTCTTCTTCGGCTTCGATCTCGGCCAGAGTCGCTTCCAGTGCCGCTTCCTCGGCCTCGAGCTGCTCCTGCACGGTCACGACCCGCCCGGCCTTGGCCTGGCTCTCGGCTTCGGCCTCCGAGCGGGCGACGTTGGCGACGACGGTCACCGCGACCTCGGGGTGCAGGCGGACCTTGATCGGATGCAGCCCCAGCATCTTCGTCGCCTTGTCCATGACGACCTGGCTGCGCTCGATCGTGAAGCCCGCCTCGGTCACCGCCTCGGCGAGGTCGCGCGCCGTCACCGAGCCGTAGAGCTGGCCGGTGTCTCCGGCCTGCCGGATCATCACGACCTGCAGGTTGTCGAGCTTCTCGGCGACGCTCTCGGCCTCCTGCTTGCGTTCCAGGTTCTGCGCCTCGAGCTGCGCGCGTTGCGCCTCGAAGACGGTCAGGTTGTTCTTGGTGGCCCGCAGCGCCTTGCGCTGCGGCAGCAGGTAGTTGCGCGCGTAGCCCGGCTTGACCTTGACCACGTCGCCCATCTGGCCGAGCTTCTCGATGCGTTCCAGCAGAATGACTTCCATCGGACTTCCTCCGGCGGCCGGGCGGGCAGGCACGAGGCGCCGTGCCGCGCGACGGGCCGCCCCGATTGCTTATCTCTCGACGTAGGGCAGCAGCGCCAGGAAGCGCGCCCGCTTGATCGCCTGGGCCAGCTCGCGCTGCTTCTTGGTGGACACGGCCGTGATGCGGCTCGGGACGATCTTGCCCCGCTCCGAAAGAAAGCGCTGCAGAAGCCGCGTGTCCTTGAAATCGATCTTCAGCGCCTTGGGGCCCGAGAAGGGGCAGCTCTTGCGGCGGCGGAAGAAGGGGCGGCGCGGTCCGCCGCCCTTGCTGACGATACGGACGCTCATTGCTTGTCTCCTTCGGCGCTGGCCGTTTGCTCGGCGGGCCGGTCTCCGCCCGACCTATCGCCGCCCGACCGGTCACCGCCCGAGCGGTCCCCGCCTCGGCGGTCGCCGCCGTGGCGATCTCCACCGCGGCCCTCCGAGCGATGTCCCGGCCTGCGGTCGTCGCGGTCGAAACGACGGCCGCCTCTGCCGCCGTCGCGCCGGTCGCGCGCCTGCATCATCACCGAGGGGCCTTCCTCCAGCTCGTCGACCTTGATGGTGAGGTAGCGGATCACGTCCTCGTTCAGGCGCATGTTCCGCTCCATCTCGCTCACCGCGGTGCTGGGCGCGTCGATGTTGAAAAGGGTGTAGTGGCCCTTGCGGTTCTTCTTGATCTTGTAGGCGAGGCCCCGCAGGCCCCAATACTCGCGCTTGGCGACCTTGCCGCCGGCGTCTTCGATGATCTTGGCGAATTGGTCTGCGATGCCTTCAGCTTGGCTCGCAGAGATGTCCTGGCGTGCGATGAACACGCTTTCGTAGAGCGGCATCGGGTTCTCCCCTTGGCTGTTAGGGCGGGCCAGTGCCGCGCCGCCTTCGGCGCCGATCGGCGATCTGGCCCTGAGCCGACCCGCAGGACTGCCGAGGTCGCGGGGGCCGGCGAGGAGCTTCTATGGGCGGCGGACTATAGCCAAATCGGCCGCCTTGGCAAGGCCCCCAGGGGCGGCTTTCGCGAAGCCCGGTCACGGCAGGCTCCGGCTGAAAACCGGGGCCGGCGGCGGGCGCCGTCTTGACAGGGTGGGGGCAGCCGCTATTGCTACGCCGCTTCATCACGGACTGCAGGATTCCCGATCATGGCGAGGGCCTTCATTTTCCCCGGGCAGGGCAGCCAGGCCGTCGGTATGGGCAAGGAGCTGGCCGAGGCATCCACTGTGGCACGGCACCTTTTCCAGGAGGTCGACGACGCGCTGTCCCAGCACCTGAGCCGGCTGATGTTCGAAGGTCCGGAGGACGAGCTCCGGCTGACCGAGAATGCCCAGCCGGCGCTGATGGCGGCGAGCCTGGCGGTGGTCCGGGTGCTCGAGCAGGAGGCCGGCGTCGACCTGGCCGAGGCCGGCGATCTCGTGGCCGGCCACTCTCTGGGCGAGTATTCCGCCCTCGCTGCGGTCGGCGGCTTCGAGGTCGCCGAGGCGGCCCGGCTGCTGAAGCGGCGTGGGCAGGCCATGCAGGCCGCGGTGCCGGTCGGCGAGGGGGCCATGGCGGCCCTGCTCGGGCTCGATCTGGAGGCGGCGACCGAGGTCGCCGAGGCGGCCGCCCAGGGCGAGGTTTGCGCGCCCGCGAACGACAACGCGCCGGGCCAGGTCGTGGTCAGCGGCCACAAGGCGGCGGTCGAGCGCGCGCTCGAGGTGGCCGCCGAGCGCGGCGCGCGCAAGTCCGTTCTGCTGCCGGTCTCCGCGCCCTTCCATTGTTCGCTGATGGCGCCGGCCGCCGAGGCCATGGCCGAGGCCCTCGGCCAGACGCCGCCGCGCGAGCCGCGCCTGCCCCTGGTCAGCAACGTCAGCGCCGAGGCGGTCACCGATCCCGAGTCGATCCGCTACCTGCTGGTCCAGCAGGTCACCGAGATGGTCCGCTGGCGCGAATCGGTCCTTTTCATGAAGGCCCGGGGCATCGACACCCTGATCGAGCTGGGCGCTGGCAAGGTGCTCAGCGGCCTGACCCGGCGGATCGATCGGGATCTGACCGGCATGGCGGTCGGTGGGCCCGGGGACGTCGAAGCGCTGCAGAAGTCGCTCTAGGCGATGCGCGGCAAGACCCGAGAGAGCGGAGGAAAGCCCCATGTTTGACCTCAAAGGCCGGAGCGCGCTGGTGACCGGCGCGTCCGGTGGCATCGGCGGGGCCATCGCCAAGGCCCTTCACCGGGCGGGCGCCAAGCTGGCGATCTCCGGCACTCGGCGCGACGCCCTGGAGGCCCTGGCCGGCGACCTGGGAGACGGCGTCCAGGTCCTGCCTTGCGATCTCGCCGATCCGGCCGCCACGGCGGCCCTGGCCGGACAGGCCGAGGAGGCGCTGGGCCAGCTCGACATCCTGGTCAACAATGCCGGCCTGACACGCGACAACCTCTCGATGCGAATGAAGGACGAGGACTGGGGGCTGGTGCTGGAAGTGAACCTGACCGCCGGTTTCCGCCTGGCGCGGGGCGCAATGCGCGGCATGATGAAGCGGCGCTGGGGCCGGATCGTCGGAATCACTTCGATCGTCGGGGTCACCGGCAACCCCGGGCAGGCCAACTACGCGGCGTCCAAGGCCGGGATGATCGGCATGAGCAAGTCTCTGGCCCAGGAGGTCGCGAACCGGGGCATCACCGTCAACTGCGTCGCCCCGGGCTTCATCCGGACGGCAATGACCGATGCGCTCGACGAAAAGCAGCACGAACGGCTTCTGGGGGCGATCCCGGTCGGACGCCTGGGCACGCCGGACGACATCGCGGCGGGCGTGGTCTTCCTGGCCAGCGAGGAAGCGGCCTATGTCACCGGACAGACCTTGCACGTCAACGGTGGAATGGCAATGATATAGGCCCTGAAGCACCTTCCAAGCGGCCTTCGATGATGCGGTTCTCGGGCGCTGGTGTCGCCGGATGAACTGTGATAAGAGGCGGCGTTTCATGGCGGCGCCGGCCGGTTCGACAAGCTAGCCAAAGCCGCGAACTTCCTGAAGAGCGGGCAAGAAAGAGCAAGGATCTGCAATATGAGCAACGACATTGCCGAGCGCGTCAAAAAGATCGTTGTCGAACATCTTGGCGTGGACGAAGCCAAAGTCGCCGAGACGGCGAGTTTCATTGATGACCTCGGCGCGGATAGCCTGGATACCGTCGAGCTCGTGATGGCCTTTGAAGAGGAATTCGGCTGCGAGATTCCCGACGACGCCGCCGAGAAGATCGTGACCGTCGGCGACGCCGTGAACTTCATCAAGGAAAACTCCTAGCCCCTTCGGAAAGGGACCTTGGAGTCTCTTGCTCGCTAACCTTCTGCCAATCCGATAAGCAGCTGCGCATGAGACGAGTCGTTATCACCGGTATCGGCCTCGTGACTCCGCTGGGCGTCGGCACCTCCCATGTCTGGGGCCGGCTGACGGCCGGGCAGTCGGGGATCAAAGGCATCCAGTCCTTCGACGTCTCCGATTTGCCAGCGAAGATCGCAGGACTGGTGCCGCCGGGATCGACCGAGGACGGCTACTTCGACGCCGATCGCTTCATGGCAGCGAAGGACCGCCGCAAGGTCGACGACTTCATCCTCTACGGCGTTGCGGCCGCCCAACAGGCGGTCGAAGACGCAGGCTGGATGCCCGAGGACGAAGAGGACCGGGAACGGACCGGGGTGATGATCGGCTCCGGCATCGGCGGCCTGCAATGGATCTCGGAGACCGCGGTCCTCTTGGAGCAAAAGGGGCCGCGCCGGGTCAGCCCCTTCTTCATCCCGGCGGCCTTGATCAACCTGGCCTCGGGCCAGGTGTCGATCCGCTACGGCTTCAAGGGCCCGAACCATGCGGTGGTCACGGCCTGCTCGACTGGGGCGCATGCCATCGGCGACGCCGCTCGCCTGATCAAGTGGGACGACGCCGACGTCATGGTCGCGGGCGGCGCCGAGGCCGCGGTCTGCCGGCTCGGGGTCGCAGGCTTCGCGGCGGCGCGCGCGCTCTCGACCGGTTTCAACGAGACGCCCGAGAAGGCGTCCCGGCCCTGGGACGAGGGACGCGACGGCTTCGTCATGGGCGAGGGCGCCGGTGTCGTCATCCTCGAGGAGCTGGAGCACGCCAGGAAACGCGGCGCCAGGATCTATGCCGAGGTGCTGGGCTATGGCCTGTCCGGCGATGCCCACCACATCACCGCGCCGGCCGAGGACGGCAGCGGTGGCTTTCGATCGATGCAGGCGGCGTTGCGCAGCGCCAAGCTCAATCCGGAGGACGTTGACTACGTTAACGCCCACGGCACCTCGACCCCGCTCGGCGACGAGATCGAGCTGGGCGCCGTGAAGCGGCTCTTCGGCGACGCCGCCTACAAGCTGTCCATGTCCTCGACCAAGTCCGCGATCGGCCACCTGCTCGGGGCCGCGGGGGCGGTCGAGTCGATCTTCTGCTGTCTTGCCATCGACCAGGGCGTCGTGCCGCCGACCCTGAACCTGGACAATCCGTCCCCGGGTTGCGACATCGACCTGGTGCCGCACCAGGCGAAGGAGCGCAAGGTCAACATCGCCTTGTCGAACTCCTTCGGCTTCGGCGGCACCAACGCCAGCCTGGTCCTCGGGGCCTATACCTAGCCCGCGCATCAAGCTCTGGGCCAAAGCCGGCGCAATCGCGGCGGCTTTGCTGGTCCTTATTGCCGGCGCGGCGGTGCTGGGCGGGATTATCCGTCTCGATCGTCCGGGCCCGCTGCAGGCCGACACCACGGTCATCGTCGAACGGGGCGCCTCGCTGCCGGCAATCGCCGAGGAGCTGCAGAGCGGGGGCGTGATCGACGACGCCTTCCTGTTCCGCCTCGCGGCCCGCCTCTACCGGGTCAGCCGCAGCCTCAAGGCCGGCGAATACGCCTTTCCGGCCCGGGTCTCCATGGGCGGGGTGATCGACATCCTGGTCAGCGGCGAGACCGTGATCCGCCAGTTCACCGTGCCTGAGGGCCTGACCAGCGCCGAAGTCGCAGGCCTGCTCGCGGGCGTCGAGGGGCTGATCGGGGAGATCGACGGCGTTCCGGCCGAAGGCAGCCTGCTGCCCGAGACCTACAACTACGCCTGGGCCGACACGCGCCCGGAGGTCGTCGGGCGGATGCAGAAGGCCATGGACGACGCGCTGGACGAGCTCTGGCCGACCCGGGCGGAGGACCTGCCCTTCGACACACCGGCCGAGGCGGTGATCCTGGCCTCGATCGTCGAGAAGGAGACCGGGGTGGCCGAGGAACGGGCCCTGGTCGCCGGCGTCTTCGTCAACCGGCTCAGGCGCGGCATGCGGTTGCAGTCGGACCCGACGGTGGTCTATGCGCTCACCGGCGGCACCGGGCCGCTCGACCGGGCGCTCCGTTCGCGCGACCTCAGGGTCGACAACCCCTACAACACCTACGGCAACGCCGGCCTGCCGCCGGGGCCGATCGCCAACCCCGGGCGGGCCTCCCTGGAGGCGGTGCTCAACCCCGCCGAGACCGACTACCTCTACTTCGTCGCCGACGGCACCGGCGGCCACGCCTTCGCCCGCACCCTCGCCGAGCACAACAAGAACGTCGCAAAATGGCGCCGCATCCGGCGCACGATCAATCGGTGAGGGCGGGTCGGTCTGCCCTTAACTCGTCCTAGAGAACCTGCTCTGCGGCAGCTCGGACCCCGGCCTCGAGCTCCCAATTCGCAATCGTGATTTCAGGTCCAAGGACGGACAAGGCACAATCCGTGATCGAAATGGTGCTATGATCGCCCGGAGGGAGAGCAATTGGCCGATTTGGCGGGCCCGATACATAGCTCAGATCTCGCCGAAGGCGAGAGCGCGACGGCGGCGCCCAGTTCGCGCATACATGCGCGCGCCGTCGAGAGCCTCTTCGAGGTCTTCGAGACCATGTGTGACGGGGCGGTCTCCGTCGATCGCAACGCCCGCATCGTCTGGATCAACGAGAAGTATCGAAGCTTGCTGGGCGTCGGCGAAGGCGACGACGTCCTCGGCCGGGAGATCGAGACGGTCATACCCGAGAGCTTGATGCGCGAGGTCGTCGAGACCGGAAAGCCGATCCCGATCGACATCATGCGCTTCGGGGATCGGCACTTCGTGGTCAGCCGGCTGCCCCTGCACGACGCCAGGGGCGCGGTGATCGGCGCGGTCGGTTTCGTGCTCTACGACAACCTCGACTACCTGGAGCCGCTCATCTCCAAGTTCGAGAAGCTGCACACAAGGTTGACCTCGATCGAAGCGCAGCTCGCGGCGGCGCGGCGGACCCGTTACAGCATCGCCAACGTCGTCGGGGTCAGCCAGGACATGGTCGAGATTCGCCGCAAGGCGCGCAAGCTGGCCCAGCTGACCAGCCCCGTCCTGCTCCTGGGCGAGACCGGCACCGGCAAGGAGCTGCTGGCGCAGTCCATTCACGCCGCCTCCGACCGGGCACAGCGCCCCTTCGTTGCCGTGAACATGGCCGCGATTCCCGAAGGGCTCCTGGAAGCGGAGTTCTTCGGAGTCGCGCCGGGTGCCTTCACCGGCGCCGATCGCCGGGCGCGCATCGGCAAGTTCGAACTGGCGCACGGCGGCACCTTGTTCATGGACGAAATCGGCGACATGCCCCTGCACCTTCAGGCAAAGCTGCTGCGCGTGCTCGAAGACCAGGTGATCGAGCCCGTCGGGTCGAACGAGGTCAGGCGGGTCGACGTGCGCCTGATCGCCGCGACCTCGCGGGATCTCGCCACCAGAGTCGACACGGGGGACTTCCGGAAGGACCTCTACTACCGGCTGAACGTGCTGCCGATCCGCATCCCGCCGGTCAAGGACCGACTGGTCGACCTGCGGCCCCTGGCGGAAGCCCTGCTCGAGCTCATCGCGGTCGCGAACAACACGCGGGTTCGGGAGCTCGACAGCAGCGCGATCCTGGTGATGCAACGGCACGCTTGGCCGGGCAACGTGCGCGAGTTGCGAAGCGTCCTTCAGCGGGCCTGTCTGGAGAGCGACGATGACGTGCTCTCGGGGCAGGTCTTCGAGCAGCTGCTGCCGGCGGCGCGCGAACCCCGAAAGCGGGGCGACGAAGGCGCCGGCTCGACGGAAGCGACCCTGGCGCACCGGGTCGCTAACCTGGAGCGCGAAGCGATTCTCGACGCCCTGAGGCGCACGAAGGGCAAGAAGGCGCCCGCCGCCCGGCTCTTGGGCATTTCCAGGTCTACCTTGTATGAGAAGATCCAGGAGCTGGGACTGTCCGATTCTCGGTCACTAGGTGACTGATTTCCGGACAGCGGAGAGTCTTTGTTCAGTGACAACGGCTTAGCCGCTCTGCCGTTCTAGACCGTCCGAAAATCCGAACAGTCTCCCCGCCGCGTCGTCTGCCGGGCGCCGGCGCAGATTCCCGCTGTAATCCAGCGTTTTAGAGGTGCCTTTCACGCTTGGCACGAAAGTTGCTCATGCGTCGACCAAGGGCTCGCCGCACCGCGAACGAGCGAGCCGTTGACCCGCTGAGCGGGATGGGAGGCATCCATGCTGTCGCTCAAGGCAGCCCGCAAGCTCGATCGCACGCCGGATCCCGCGTCCGTCGATCGCGCGGCCCTGCGCCTTTCCCGCGCCTCCGCCGTCACTTCTTCAGCCGAAGCCGCCGGGCCCTCGCGTGGCGAGCGGCTGTGCCCTGGCGGCCGCTTTCCTTGGGACAAGAAAGGAACCCGGAAGATGACTCCATCAAGACTTGGCCAGGCGGCCCAAGCTCTGCGTTCGTTGGCAGCCCTGGGGCTGGTGGCGACCCTCACCTCGGTTGCCGCCGGCACGGCGGCCCTAGCCGCGGACAAGGTCCGCTGGAAGGTCCCCGTCGCCTTCGGCACCAACCTGCCGGCCCTCGGCGACAACATCGTCTACGTTGCCGACGCCCTGAAATCGGCGTCGGGCGGGGCGATCCAGTTCAAGATCTTCGAGCCCGGCAAGCTGGTGCCGCCCTTCAGCATCACGGACGCGGTCAAGGACAAGAAGATCCAGGCCGGATACACCTGGATCGGCTACGACCAGGGCAAGATTCCGTCCTCGCCGCTCTTCGCCGCCCGTCCCTTCGGCATGGAGCCTTGGGAGTTCACCGCCTGGTGGTACGAGGGCGGCGGCAAGGCGCTCGGCGAGGAGGTCTACGCCGGACACGGCGTGCATCCCGTGCTCTGCGGCATCATCGGGCCGGAGACGGCCGGCTGGTTCCGCAACGAGATCACCTCTCTCGACGACCTCAAAGGGCTCAAGATCCGCTTTGCCGGCCTTGGCGGCAAGGTCATGGAGAAGGTCGGTGCCTCGGTCACCCTGCTGCCGGGCGGCGAGATCTTCCAGGCCCTGGAGAAGGGTGCGATCGACGCGTCCGAGTTCTCCATGCCGGCCATCGATCAGAAGCTCGGTTTCAACAAGGTCGTCAAATACAACTACTTTCCCGGTTGGCACCAGACCTACACGGCCTTTCACCTGGTCGTGAACAAGGGCGTCTGGGACGGCCTCGAAGACAGCACCAAGGCGCTGATCGACATGGCCTGCACCGCCGGCGTGATGCGCAACCTGTCGCGCGGCGAGGCGATCCAGGGCGAGGTGATCAAGGCCTTTCAAGACAAGGGCGTCACGGCCGGGAGTTTCCCCGAGGACATCCTGCGCGAGCTGCAGCGCATCGCCAAGGAGGTCATGGAGGAAGAGGCTGGAAAGGACCCGCTTTTCAAGAAGGTCTACGAATCCCAGGAGGCCTTCTCGTCGAACTACAAGGTCTGGAAGAGCCTCGCGTATCTGCCGCGGAGCTTCTGACGGCGCGGCCCGGTGCGGCAGCTCTTTGGCATGGCTAGGAGGGGAAGCAAACGATCATGACGGACGGAAACGCTCAAACACCTGGAGTAGCCCCGGACAGCCCGGGCGGGGATCATGATCGACTTCACGAGCTCATCCACCACGCCGAGCTGCCGCACACGGCCCTCTCGAGCGTCCTGGACCGCTTCGTTCGGCGGCTCGGATCCCTGATCTCCTGGATCTGGCTGGCTCTGGTCGCGATCATCGTCCTCAACGTCACGATGCGCTACGTGCTGGGCGAGGGGCGCATCGAGTTCGAAGAGATCCAGTGGCACATCTACGCCTTCGGGTTCCTTCTGGGCCTCGCCTACTGCCTCGAGTCCGACGATCACGTCCGGGTCGACGTCGTCTACGAGAAGTTCGGCCTGGGCACGAAGGCCTGGGTCGAGCTCTTCGGAATCCTGATCTTCCTGCTGCCCTTCGTGATCCTGGTCATCTGGTTCACCCTGCCCTTCGTCACCTATTCGATCTCGATCAACGAGGTCTCCGAGTCGCCGGGCGGCCTGCCGGCGCGCTGGGCCATCAAGTCGGTTCTCCTGATCGGCTTCGTCCTGCTGCTGGTTGCGACGGTCTCGCGCCTGACCCGCGTCACCGCGTACCTCTTCGGGGCGCCGGCGCCGGTCGCGGCCCAAACCAAGACAGAGGGAGATTGAGCGCGATGGAGTTCAACGAAATCCTCTGCGTGCTGATGTTCGTCAGCTTCATCGGATTGCTGTTCACCGGATTCCCGGTGGCCTGGGTCCTGGGCGGCCTGGCCGTGATCTTCACCCTGGTCGGCTGGATCGCCAGCGAATACACCGACCTGATGGCCGACTCCTTCTACACCATCGACTGGGCCTACACCTCGGCGGTCGTCGACCGGATCTGGGACGTCATGAAGAACTGGGTCCTTGTCGCCCTGCCGATGTTCATCTTCATGGGCCTGATGCTGGACCGCTCGGGCATCGCCGCACAGCTGATGAACAACTTCGTCAAGCTATTCGGGCGCGTGCGCGGCGGCATGGCAGTGACCGTGGCCCTGATCGGAATCCTGCTGGCCGCGTCCACCGGAATCATCGGCGCCTCGGTCGTCCTGCTCGCCCTTCTCGGCCTGCCGGTGATGCTGGAGAACCGCTATCGGCCGAGCTTCGCCGCGGGGACGGTCTGCTCCGTCGGCACCCTCGGGATCCTGATCCCGCCGAGCATCATGCTGGTACTAATGGCGGATCGGCTCGCGATGTCTGTGGGCGACCTCTTCCTGGGCGCGCTGATTCCGGGCGTCCTGCTCGGCGCGATCTACATCACCTACATGCTGGTCTACGCCCGGCTGGCACCCGATGTCGCGCCGGCGCCTGAGAACGTCGAGCCGATCTCGGGCAAGGCGATCCTCGGGGTCCTTTGGGCGGTCCTGCCGCCCGCCGCGCTGATCCTGGCCGTTCTCGGTACCATCTTCATGGGTCTCGCCACGCCGACCGAAGCCTCCGGCGTGGGCGCTTTCGGTGCCCTGCTCCTGGCCTGGGCCAACAAGAAGCTGAACCTGGAGGTGTTTCGCGAGGTCTGCGAACAGACCACCAAGACGACGGCCTTCATCTTCGCGATCTTCCTGGGCGCCACGGCCTTCTCGCTGGTGTTCCGCGGCCTCGGCGGCGACGAATTGATCGAAACGGCCTTGAACGGTCTGCCCCTGGGACCCACCGGCATCGTGATCGCGGTCCTGGTCTTCACCTTCATTCTGGGCTTCTTCCTGGATTGGATCGAGATCACGCTGATCGTGCTGCCACTGGTCGGCCCGGTGATCGCCAACCTCGGCTTCGACCTCGTCTGGTTCACGGTGCTCTTCGCGGTCTGCCTGCAGACCTCCTTCCTGACCCCTCCCGTCGGCTTCGCCCTGTTCTATCTCAAGGGCGTGGCGCCGGCCGGCGTGACCGTCGCCCACATCTACAAGGGCGTCATTCCCTTCATCCTGCTGCAGCTCAGCGGCCTGGTCCTGGTCTTCGTCTGGCAGGATCTGGTCACCTGGTTGCCCAGCGTCGCCTACGGTTCGAACTAGGGAGGCCACGATCATGCTGCCGACGATCCGCAAGATCCTCTACTCGAGCGACCTCGGCGACAGCGCCGCCCGAGTCTTCGCCTTCGCGGTCGCCCTGGCCCGACAGCATGGCGCCAGCATCACCTTCCTGCACGCCATGGAACCCATGGGGCCGACGGCGCAAACCCTGGTGCGCAACATGCTGCCGAAGGAAGAGCTGCAGCAATTGCAATCGCAGGGCCTCGCGAAGGTCCGCGAGGAGATCACGACGCGGATCCACAGCTTTTGCCAAGCCGAACTCGGTCCGCAGGCGGAGGAGGATGAGCTCGTCACCGACATTCGGATTGTCGACGGTCACCCGGCCGAGGTGATCTCCGAGCAGGCCCGGGACCTCGGGGTCGACCTCATCGTCATGGGTACGCACGGCCGCGGCGGTCTGCAGCGCGCCCTGCTGGGCTCGGTCGCGCAGAAAGTCGTCTCCCGTGCGGACCGGCCCGTCCTGCTGGTGCCGATCCCCGAGGACGTGAAGTGACCGGCCGCCAGCCGGGACGAGGCCGAAGAGGATGAAGAGGATGAAGAGGTGCCGAAGGTGGTGCTGAAATCCGATGTCGCCGCCGCGCCGGATGTGCTGTGGCGGGCCATTCGGGATTTCTCGGCTCTCGGCCGCTGGAACCCCCTGGTGCTCTCGCTGGATTCCGACGGCGACGGCGAGGGCAGCACCCGCAGGGTCGAGCTCGAGGGTGCCGGCACCTTCGTCGAACGCCTCGACAGGCGGAACGACGGCGAGCGGACCTACAGCTACTCGATCGTCGAAAGCCCCTTGCCGATCTCAGAAGGGACCGTCGAGGTCAGGGTCAAGGACAACGGCGACGGGACGGCGACGGTCGAATGGACCGGCTCCTTCGAATCGGAGGCTCTCAGCGAGTTCCAGACGGTCAGGGTTTTTCAGCAGCTCTACCAGGCCGCACTCGACAACCTGGGGCATCACGTCCTCGGAAAGAAGAGGGAATCCTAACCTCGCGGCAGCCGAACGGACGAGGTAGGGGGATTGTCCACGATGAGAAACAAACTGGTCTCACTCGACGACGCCATCGCGGTGATCCGGGACGGCGATACGGTCTGCACCTCGGGCTTCGTTGGGATCGGCACACCGGATGAATTGCTGTGCGGCCTTGAGGCGCGGTTCCTGGACAACGGTCATCCCCGGGACCTGACCCTGGTCTTCGCGGCGGGCCAGGGCGATGGTGGCGAGCGTGGTCTCAACCGCTTGGGCCACGACGGCCTTTTGAAGCGGGTGATCGGCGGCCATTGGGGCCTGATACCCAAGATCGGCCGTCTCGCGCTGGAAGGCCGGATCGAAGCCTACAACCTCCCTCAGGGCTGCATTTCCCACCTGTTCCGCGACATCGCCGCCGGCAAGCCGGGCAGCGTCTCGCGCGTCGGCCTGAAGACCTTCGTCGACCCGCGTATCGACGGCGGCAAGATCAACGACGTGACGACCGAGGACATCGTCGAGCTCATCGAGCTCGCCGGCCAGGAGGCGCTGTTCTACAAGGCCTTTCCCATCAACATCGCCTTGCTGCGCGGCACCACCGCGGATCCCTCCGGGAACATCACCATGGAGCGCGAAGCCTTGGTGCTGGACAACCTGGCCATGGCGATGGCGGCAAGGAACAGCAACGGGATCGTCATCGCGCAGGTCGAACGGATCGCCAGGCAAGGCTCGCTCAACCCGCGGCAGGTGGTGGTGCCCGGCGCCCTGGTCGACTGCATCGTGCTGTCCCGACCCGAGAACCATCGCCAGACCTATGCGACTGACTATTCGCCGTCCTTCTCGGCGGAGATCTCGGTTCCCTTGGAGAGCCTGGAGCCGCTGCCGCTCGACCTGCGCAAGGTGATCGCCCGCCGGGTCGCCTTCGAACTGCCGCCGAACGGTGTGATCAACCTGGGCATCGGCATGCCGGAGGGTGTCGCCGCCGTGGCCGCCGAGGAGAAGCTGCTCGACTACATCACCCTGACCGCCGAACCGGGTGTGATCGGCGGGGTTCCGGCGAAAGGCCTCGACTTCGGGGCGGCGGTCAACACCGAAGCCGTGGTTCACCAGAACCAGCAGTTCGACTTCTACGACGGCGGCGGCCTCGATCTCGCCTGTCTCGGGATGGCCGAATGCGACCGGGAGGGTAACGTCAACGTCAGCCGTTTCGGGTCCAAGCTGGCGGGCGCCGGCGGCTTTATCAACATCAGCCAGAACGCGCGACGCCTGGTCTTCGCCGGCACCTTCACCGCCGGCGGGCTTAAGGTCGCCCTGGAGGAGGGGCGTCTCGGAATCGAGCAGGAGGGCAGATCGCGGAAGTTCATCGAAAGGGTGGAGCAGGTCACCTTCAGCGGTCCCTTGGCCGCCGATCTCAAGCGCCCGGTGCTCTACGTCACCGAGCGCTGCGTCTTCGCCCTCGAGCGCGAGGGCCTGCGCCTGGTCGAAATCGCGCCAGGCGTCGATCTCGACCGCGACATCCTGGCGCAGATGGGCTTTGCGCCCTTGGTCGAAGATCCAAAGGTCATGGATCCGCGGATCTTCCATTCCGAGCCGATGGGCCTGAAGGCGCTGCTGCTCGACCTCGACCTCGAGGACAGGATCACCTACGACCCGGCACGCAACACCCTGTTCCTCAACTTCGAGAACCTGCACCTTCGCCGCCCGGACGACATAGACGCGATCCGCGCCGCCGTCGAAGCGAGGTGCCGCGAGATCGGCAAAGCCGTCGACGTGATCGTCAACTACGGATCCTTTCGGATCGACCCCGAGCTCGTCGAAGCCTACGGAGAGATGGTGCGCGATTTGGAGAAGCGCTACTACAACCGGGTCTCGCGCTACGCCACCAGCGCCTTCATGCGCATGAAGCTGGGTCAGATCCTCACGCGCAAGGTGGCGCCGCACGTCTTCGAGACCCAGAACGAGGCGCGCGATTTTCTGCGTGACGCCGGCCTTCCGGCCGGCTGAGATGCCGCCTCAAGGGACATCGAACTTCAGGGAACTTCAAGGAGAGACGGAGATGCGGATCAGCGCCGCTTTGCTGGGACTGGTGATCGGGCTCGCCGCCGCGTCGGCGCAGGCCTACGACCAGATCGTCGAGAAGCAGAGCTTCACGATTCCGGAGTTCACCACGCAGGGCGGTCGGACGATCAAGAACATGACGCTCGGCTGGGAGGCCTACGGGCGCCTCAACCAGGCGAAGGACAACGTCATCCTCGTAACGCACTACTTCTCCGGCAACTCCCATGCGGCGGGCCGGTACGCGGCGGACGACAAGGCGCCCGGCTACTGGGATTCGATCATCGGTTCGGGAAAGCCGGTTGACACCGACAAGTACTACGTCATCTCGGTCGACACCCCCGTGAACTTGGGCGTTCACAACCCCAAAGTGATCACCACCGGGCCGGCGAGCATCGATCCCGAGACCGGCAAGCCCTACGGCCTGCGCTTTCCGATCGTCACCATCCGGGATTTCGTCGAGACCCAGAAGGCCCTGCTCGATCAGCTGGGGATCGAGAAGCTGCACGCGGTGATGGGCGCCTCGATGGGCTCGCTGCAAGCCTACGAATGGGCGGCGAGCTATCCCGGGATGGTAGAGCGGCTGGTCCCGGTGATCGGCTCGGGCTGGGCCGACGGCGATCTCATCGCCTGGCTGAACATCTGGTCCGCGCCGATCCGGCTCGATCCGAAGTGGAACGGCGGCGACTACTACGGCGGCGAGGCCCCGACCAAGGGCCTCGCGGAGGCGCTCAAGGTCGTGACCCTGCACGCCCAGAACCCGGAATGGTCCAACGGCGTCTTCGGCCGTACCTGGGCCGACGAGGCGAAGGATCCGGCCGCCTCCTTCGAAAACCTCTACAAGATCGAGGCCGTGCTGGACGCCGCGGCGGCCGCCCGCGCGAAGACCTCCGACGCCAACCACTTCCTCTATCTCGCCAAGGCCAACCAGCTCTTCTACACCGGCCACGGGGAGAGCCTCTACGAAGGCCTGCTCGAGATCGACTGCCCGGTCCTGATCATCCACACGGACGAGGACCTGGTATTCCCAGGCAACGCGGTGCGTGAGACGGCCGCGATCATCAGGTCGGACGGCACGGCGGTCGAAGTGGTGGAACTGGAAGGCACGCGCGGGCACCTGGATGGCGTGCTTTCCATCGCCCAGGCGGGCCCGCGCATCCGGGCCCTGCTGGAGCAATGACGCGGCAGCTCGGCGGCTGATCCAGCGCTGAAATGTGGACCTGGGTCTTCCGCGGCCGGGCCTTCCTGGCGACGGTCTTGGCCGGCCGAGACCGGCTAACTTGTACTTCGTCGCCGACGGTATCTGCGGTCACCCCTTCGCCCGGACCCTCGCCAAGCCCAACAAGAGCGTCGCCGAGTGGCGCCGCATCGGGCGCACGATCAACCGGTGAGGATCAGTCTGGTAAGGGAACCGGCGATGGAGTTTATCCTTCTTGGCTCACATACCCTCTGATCGATCGCCGTAGGGCTACGAGCATCCCAGAGGAAGACCCATGTCGCGCCTGCCCTGACCAGCGGTCGAGCCGGTTACCCGGATGGCGCGAGCGGGAGGCTCAGCGACAGGTCGTACTCATCGCAGTAGTTCGGGATCGCCTCCGCCACCTCTGGGGTCAGTACCGTCGGGTCATCGCCTTCGGTGAGGGCCGAGATCCAGCCCTCTAGCCTTTCGTCGCCCTCATCGGCGAACAGCCGCACGAAGTCCGAAACGCGCATTCGCGCCACGAAACTGCTCGCGGCGTCCGCGTCCACGAAGCCAAGCCCCCCCGCCGGTCCCGCGTCCGGCATCGGCCGCGCGATGGTCTTGATGAAGCGCAGAGCCGGATTGGTGCGGAAAGTCAGGTCGACGTCGATACCGTTCGACTTGAAGGCTTCCATAACGGCTCGCTTGTGGTCAAAGCTCGTCTCGACCGTTAAGCCGCCGTATTTCTCCCTTCGCTCGACTTGGCGCTTGTCGAAAAGCGGCTGGTCGCGGTCGATCGCAGTGTCGACAAGGGCACGGATGTGTGGGGAGACCGCGAAGCGAGATCCCGTTACGCTCGATAACAGGCCACGCAGGAAGGCTGTGGCCTGGTGCAGCCGACAAAGCGCCACTGAAATCTGCGGCGCGGCGAAGCTTGTGCCTGTCACCGTCGTCAAGAGAAGGGCGCGCTCTTCGCCGAAGCGCTCGACGAGCTTTGGGTCGGGCGGCAAGTCGGCCTCGTACCGCAGGTCGCGCGTGGTGATGCTATCTACGCCCCAGGCGGCAACCAGAAGCCAATCAGCGCTGCGGATGTCGCCTGCCGGTCGGCTTGCCTGTTGCCAAAGGCGCCGGCCAGCTTCGTCGGCGGCAGTGACGACGGTTGTCCCGGCGCCCGTCGCCCAGGGGTTCAGAAAGCCTTCGGCCGGCCCATCGTTGCCCGCCGGCATCGTCACCGGCACACCCAGCCCGATGGTGAACGCCTCGACCGCGCGGCGCACCGTCGCTTCGCCCGTTCGGCGCGGCCGGCTGTTAATCAGCGCTCTCGGTGGCGCCAAGCTTAGATTAATCGAGGCGACATCGTGGATGCCTGTTCGGATGTAAAGGTGGAGCTGCTCGAGCCGGCCAAGCAACAGATAGATCGTTCTGAGTATCCCGCTGTCGACAAGCTCCACATCGCGCACGGCCGGATCGCGGCCCAGGGCTAGAACCGCGTTTGCGGCCGGGGTCGCGAGGACGGTATCGATGAAGGGGTAAGAGTAGCCTTGCCCCCCGAGGCTCTCCAGTACCGCTGTGCTCTTGTCCTCGGCCGTATGGATCGCAACCGGCACGGGCCGGTTGCCGAGCCGCGAGAGTTGCCGCCGCTCGAGGGCGTCGAGCACCGCGGCATCCGCCGACGCGGCAGTCAGCGCCATGATCGCCGTAAGCGCAAGACTTGCACGCCTCACGGCTCTTCTGGCAGCGACACTAGCGTCGTGAACTGCGCCCTGACGCTGTCCCCTGACCAGAAACTGCCGCCGAAGTTGACGGCGACGTCGAAGTCGCCGATCAGCTCCGGCTCTTGGAGCTTCCGCGGGACGACGACCAGCAGCTTCAAGGGGATGTTGCCGATCGGATAGCTGTCCTGCGCCCGGTTGAACTGCCAAAAGGCGTGCGTCGAGCCGAAGCCTGAAAACACGTTCGCGTAGGCCGGTGCGTAGGTGTAGTTGAACGCGGCGTTGGCTTTGGCGGTGGCGGCGCCTTGAAAGCTACCGCCCGCACCGATCTCCAAGCCTGCGCTACCCTGGAATGCGGCCTTCTTGAACCCGTTCGGCGGAAACACGTCGATCACGATTGGCTGGAGGGCTAGGTCTTGCGGCTCAGCGAGTGACAGCGCGACGTCCACGCGTTCGGGAATAAGATCTCCGGACGGCCGTACGCCAATGCTGAACGGCACTATCAGAAAGCGGTGCGTGCGCGACCAGCTTTCGAGCTGTGCGGCGGCATCACCCTTCAGATCGTCGACCTGGGCGGCGAGAATGCGATCAGGGAAGTAGATTGTGCCTGCCGGCTCGGTCGAAACACCTTCTAGAACCGACGGATCAGCGGCGCGCTGTACATCTTCGCGCGTCAGCATTTGGACCGGGATCTCGCTGGCCGTCGCCTGCCCCATTATTGCCCCCGTCAGAATCAGAGTGAGTAGTCGCATGGACTCATACTCCCAGAACCGCACGGGGTAGTGCGGATGGGTCTGGTTCAAGGAACACCCTTAGAGATTACGCAAAATGCTGGAGCTGGACCAAGCAGTTTTCGCGCGAAAGGCGTAGAGGCCGACGTTGCGAACAGCCCAAGAGCAGGTCGGTTGGGGAAAAGCAACACGGCCGCAAAGTCCGGGATCTGACCCGCTGTTCAGCCGTCGCGTCCCGGCGTATTATGGCGCCAACCGCCGAAGCTGGCCGGCATGGCGAAGGCCTCGGCCGCCGCCCCTTTGGCTGCGCATCACATAATCGGCGGACATGATCTCTTCGACACGGGAGGCAGACGATGACTCGCGCATCGACACTACTGTTCGCTCTGGCCGCCTTCGCCTTCGCGGCCCAGCAGGCATCGGCGGATACCTTCGTCCGCATCGTCTCGGGCCCCGCCGGCGGAAGCTGGTATCCGCTCGGGGCCAAGATGGCCGAGGTGCTGGAGAAGAAGGTTGCCGGCATTTCGACGTCCAACGGGCCCGGCGGCGGCGTCGGCAACGTCAAGGACGTCAACAAGGGGGAGGCGGAGATCGGCTGGAGCTACGGCCACACCGCCTTCGACGGCTACTCGGGCAAAGGCGCTTTCGAAAAGGCGCATCCCAAGGTACGGCACCTGGCGACCCTCTATCCGGCCGGGCTGCAGACCGTGGTGCCGGCCAGTTCTGACATCCAGTCCTACGCCAACCTCAAGGGCAAGAACATCAGCCCCGGCAAGACCAAATGGTCGGGCTACGCGGCCTTCAAGCTGGTCGCGGGCAAGTACGGCTTCACCGTCGAGGACGTGAAGCAGGCCGGCGGCACGGTCCACCACGTTTCCTACTCGGATTCCGTCGGGCTGATGAAGGATGGCCATATCGAGGCCTTCACCGCGCTCACCAGCGTGCCGCAGGCTTCCCTGCTCGACCTGGAGTTCAATCCCGGGGTGCGCTTCCTGCCGATCGAGGCGGAGGTCCTGTCCGACATCCTTTCGGAGAACCCGGGCTACATCAAGCTGGAGGTCACAAACGCCCACTACAAGAGCGTCAAGACGCCGGTCCCGACCCTGGGCGCCGTGACCAACCTGGTCGTGCGCGAGGAGCTGCCCGAGGACATCGTCTACGGCATCACCAAGGCGCTGTGGGAAAACCACGCCGAGTTCGCCAAGGTCAAGGACGTCTGGAACAGCGTCAAGATCGAGAACGCCTTGCTCGGCGCCGCGATCCCGGTGCATCCCGGCGCGCAGCGCTACTACGATGAAGTGGGCGTGACGGCGAAGTAAACCACGCCGAAGGTCTTCGCTTCACCGCCGCGCGCCGCGCGCGCTCCGCAGGGTGCCTTGCGTGCTTCGGTGGGCCCGGCGATCCGGCCGGGTCCCCGCCGGGCGATCCTTGGCGATGCTGCCGGACCGAGCTACCACTGCGCAACCACAGGACCATGTCGAACACAGTCGAGCGCATCGAGTACGGCGAACGACGGGAGTATTCGCTCCTCGAACAGGCTTTGCGCCGCCGGCGCCTCGATTTCGCGGTGCTGGTGACGACGGTCTGCGCCGTCCTCAGCATCGCCCTGGCCCTGTTTCATCTCTACGTGGCGGTCTTCGGCACGCCCGAGAGCCGCTCCTTCCGCAGCACGCATCTGACCGCGATGCTGGTGCTGGCCATTCTGCTGAACCCGACGTCTCGGCCCGGGGGCCGCCGAGAGCGCCGCGGAGGTTTCCCGCTCGGGCTCGCGTGGGACCTGTTTCTCGTGACGGTCGGGATCGGCATCCAGGTCTACACGCTCTACGACATAGAGGCCTTGCTCGAGCGGGAAGGCGACCTGATCAGGGCCGACGTCTACGTCGGGTCCGCGATGATCCTGCTCGTTCTGGAGGCGACCCGTCGAGCCGTCGGGCTGCCGATGGTCCTGGTCACCCTGTTCTTCGTGGCCCATGCGCTCTACGCGAACCACTTCTTCGGTTTCCTCTACGGGCCGCCCACGTCCTTCGAAAAGTACGTCGACGTGATTTTCGTGCGCAGCGAAGGCATCTTCGGCATCCCGATCTTCGTGGCCTCGACCTACATCGTCCTCTTCATCATCTTCGGCGCGATCCTGATCCGCTCGGGCGCGGGGCGCTTCTTCATTGACCTGGCCATTGCGCTCACCGGCCACCGCACCGGCGGGCCAGCCAAGGCCTCGGTCGTCGCCAGTGCCTTCCTGGGCACGGTCTCCGGCTCCGCCGTGGCGAACGTGGTCACCACGGGTGCCTTCACGATCCCACTGATGAAGCGCCTGGGCTACCGGGCGCGCTTCGCCGGCGCGGTGGAGGCCTGCGCTTCCTCGGGCGGGCAGATCACGCCGCCCATCATGGGCGCCGCGGCCTTCATCATCGCCGAGTTCCTGCACGTCAGCTACTTCCTGGTGATCGTCGCGGCCATCGTGCCGACCCTGCTGTACTTCGCGACCGTGTACTTCATGGTCGACATCGAGGCCGACAAGGAGGGCATCGAACGCATCGACAGGGCGCGCCTGCCCCGGGTCGTCGAGGTGGTCAAGCGGGGCTGGCACCAGCTTCTGACGCTGGGCGTTCTGGTCGCCCTGCTCGGGGTCGGCTACACGCCGATGATGGCCGCCTTCTGGGCGATCGTCACCCTCGTCGCCCTGAGCTTCGTCAGCCGGACGACGCGGATGAGCCCGGTCGATCTCTTCGCGGCCTTGGAGTCCGGGGTGAGGAGCGCGATGCCGGTGTCGATCGCCTGCGCCTGCGCCGGCATTCTGATCGGCTCAATCTTCGTCTCCGGGCTGGGCCTGAAGTTCACGAACTCCGTCATCGAGCTGTCGGGCGGACAACTCTTCCCTCTGCTCCTGCTGACCGGCACCGCGGCGATCATCCTCGGCATGGGGATGACCACGACGGCGGTCTACATCACGGTCGCGGCGCTGATCGTACCCTCCTTGATCGAGATCGGCGTCGTGCCGATCGCGGCGCACCTCTTCGCCTTCTACTTCGGCGTCGTGTCGACGATCACGCCGCCCGTCGCCCTCGCGTCCTTCGCCGCCGCGGCCATCGCCAAGTCGCCGCCCATGGCCACGGCGGCGGAGTCCGCCCGCATCGGCGTGGCCAAGTACCTCGTGCCGGTTGTCTTCGTCTACAACCCGGCGCTGCTCTTCGAGGGCTCCCTCTGGGTCACGGCGAGCTCGACCCTGCTCGCCATCGCGGGTCTCTGGGGACTGTCCCTGGCCTTGGAAGGCTGGTGCAGGGGGCCGCTGTCGCTCTTTCTTCGGATCGTCGTGGGGGCGCTGTCGCTTGCGCTCCTCTTCCCGCCGCAGCGCCATCTGCTCGACGTCCTGCCCGGCTACGGCGTGGCCGGCATCGGCCTGCTGGGCCTGGCCCTCTTCGTGCTCTTGCGCTATCGGCGCCGGCGGGAGGCGGCGGCATGAAGTGGGGCCAGGTCTTTCTCGGCAAGCCTGTCCATTGGTTGCTGTGGGCGGTGATCGTCGCCGTCTTGTACTGGCTCGGCTCGGAGAGCCTGCACGTCAGGCATTTCGTGCCCTTCCTGATGGTTCTGATCGTTCTGGCGGGCGGAAGCGTCCTGGTCGTCCTTTCGACCTACAGGAAGGATGATCGCATCACCCGGGAGCCCTTCGACGAGGGTTGACGGCGCGCGCCGGAGACGATCGCCGAGCGTCTTTCTCTAGGCGGTCTTCGCGCCCGACTTCTTAGGCATCTGGCGGAGCAGGCGGTCGGTCAGGGGAGTGGGCAGGGCGCCAAGCAGCCAGGCCCAGACGTAGGTCGGCCAGGGGAAGGCGATGCGGCCGCGGTTGCGGGCCAGGCCGCGGCGGATGATGGCGGCGGCGCGCTCGGCGTCCATCAGGAAGGGCATGGGGAAGTCGTTGACCTCGGTCATGCGGCTGCGCACGAAGCCCGGGCAGATCACCGAGACCCCCACGCCCGCGCCGGCCAGGTGGCCGCGCAGGGCCTCGCCCCAGACCCGCACCGCCGCCTTGCTGGCGCAGTACGCCGGGGCGCCCGGGAAGCCGCGAAAGGCGGCCAGCGAGCTCATCAGGGCGATTTGCCCCCGGCCCCGGGCCTGCATCACTTCGATCGCCGGCAGCACGGTGTTGCGTACGCCGTCCAGGTTGATCGCGAAGACCGCCTCGTTCTGGGCCCGGTCCTCGCCGCCGCCGGCCGTGCCGGCGGAGATACCGGCGTTGGCGATCACCAGGTCGAGCGGCCGTTGCCGGTCGAGCTCGGCGATCCAGGCGGCCATGGCCTCGGCGTCGGTCACGTCGCGCAGGGCGGCGGTGACCTCGGCGCCGGCGGCCCGGCAGAGCCCGGCGACCATGGTCAGGCGCGCCTCGTTGCGCCCGCTGAGCGCGAGCCCTACGCCGGGCGCCGCGTAGGCCTTGGCGAGCGCGGCGCCGATGCCGCTGGAGGCGCCGGTAATCAGGATGCTGGTCGGGTTCGTCGTGGTCACGCTGCTGCCGCTCCTTCGTCTGGCATACTTTGGTATAGGGGATCGGCCTCGCTTGTTGGCCCTCGGCACCGCGTATATAAAGGCCCGGTTCCGAGTCCGGTATGATCCCGCGCCGCCCGCCGATTAGGTGACCCAGCTTTGTCTCAGCGCCCCGCCCTTGCAAGCATGACCGGCTTTGCCCGCCAGGAGGGCGGCGACGACGTGATGACCTGGGTCTGGGAGGTCAAGAGCGTCAACGGGCGCAACCTCGACCTCCGCCTGCGCCTGCCCCAGGGCTTCGAGGCCCTGGAGGCCGAGGTGCGCAAGCTGGTGCCGGAGCACCTGGCGCGCGGTAACGTGCAGATCTCGCTGGTGGTCGACCGCTCGCGCCTGCCGCTGCGCTACCGGGTCAACCGCGAGCTGCTGCAGCAGCTGCTCGGCCTGACCAAGGAACTGGGCGGGGACCTGCCGGCCGCGCCGCCGCGGCTCGACGGCCTGCTCACGATCAAAGGCGTGCTGGAGCCCGAGGAGGGCGCCGAAGAGGAGGCGGTCGCCGAGGCCCGCAACGCGGCTATGCTCGCCGACCTGACCGCGGCGCTGGGCAAGCTGGTCCGAGCCCGGGGCGAGGAGGGCGCGCGCCTGGAGGCGGTCATCACCGCGCACCTGCGGTCCTTCGACGAGGTGGTCGAGGCCGCCGGCAAGAGCGCCGAGCTGCAGCCGGCGGCGCTGCGCGCCCGGCTCGCGGCCCAGATCGCCGAGCTGCTTGAGGCCTCGCCGGGCCTGCCGGAGGAGCGCCTGGCGCAGGAGGCCGCGCTGCTGGCGACCAAGGCCGACATCCGCGAGGAACTGGATCGCCTGCGGGCGCACCTGGCCTCGGCGCGCGACCTGATGAAGGTCGGGGGCGCGGTCGGCCGGCGCTTCGACTTCCTCTGCCAGGAGCTCAACCGCGAAGCCAACACGCTCTGCTCCAAGTCGGTCGACATGGAGCTGACCCGCCAGGGTCTGACCATGAAGACGCTGGTCGACAAGCTGCGCGAGCAGGTCCAGAACATCGAATAGCCTGCGGTCTTTGAGTCCATGACCTCCGAATACGTGACAGACGTCGAGATCAGGCGCCGTGGACTGATGCTGGTGCTGTCCTCGCCCTCGGGCGCGGGCAAGACCAGCATCTCGCGGGCGCTGCTGGAGCGGGACGGCAACCTCTCGCTCTCGGTCTCGGCGACCACGCGGCCGCAGCGCCAGGGCGAGACCGGCGGCAAGGACTACCACTTCGTCACGACCGAGGACTTCGAGGCCATGGTCGCCGCCGACGAGCTGCTGGAGCACGCCCGGGTCTTCGGGCATCTCTACGGGACGCCCAAGGCGCCCGTCGAGGCGGCGCTCAGCGCCGGCCGCGACGTGCTCTTCGACGTCGACTGGCAGGGCACCCAGCAACTCGCCGAGCGGGCCCGGGACGACCTGGTCAGCGTCTTCATCCTGCCGCCCTCCACGGCCGAGCTGGAGCAGCGCCTGCGCAGCCGGGCCCGCGATCCGGAGGACGTGGTCCAGGCTCGCATGGCCAAGGCGGCCGACGAGATGAGCCACTGGGCGGAGTACGACTACGTCATCGTCAACCGGGACTTCGAGGACAGCATCGTCGAGGTCCAGGCGATCCTGGCGGCGGAGCGCCTGCGCCGCGAGCGCCAGGTCGGCCTCGGCGCCTTCGTCAAGACCCTGACCGGCCGTCCTTAGCCCGAACGCCGATCGGACAGGGCCCGGGCGAGGGCACAGAACTCGCTGATCGACAGCTCCTCGGCCCGGCCGGTCTCCGCCACCCCGGCGGCGGCCAGCAGGTCTGCCGGATCGCCGCCCAGGGACTTGAGGCTCTGGCGCAGCATCTTGCGGCGCTGGCCGAAGGCTGCCGCGGTGGTCTTCTCCAGCGCCGTCCAGGACACGGGGTGCAGGGGCTCGGGCCGGGGGCGCAGCGCCACCAGGGTGGAGGTGACCTTGGGCGGGGGCGTGAAGGCCTGGGGCCGGATGTCGAAGAGCAGCTCGACCTCGCAGAGCCACTGGGTGATCACGGCCAGCCGGCCGTAGCCGCGGCCGCGCGGCGCGGCGGCCAGGCGCTGCGCGACCTCCTTCTGGAACATCAGGATCAGGGAGCCGTAGCATCCCGGTGCGTCGAAGAGATCCCGCAGCCAGCGCAGCAGGAGCGGGGTCGAGACATTGTAGGGCAGGTTGGCGACGATCCGCCGCGGCGGGCTGCCGAGCGCTCGGGTCTCGGCCTCCAGCGCGTCGGCCTCGATCACCTCGAGCCGGCCCGGGACCGCCGCCGCCAGCTCGGCCAGGGCGTCCAGGCAGCGCCGGTCCTTCTCGATCGCGACGACCCGTGCGGCGCCGGCCTCGAGCAGCGCCCGGGTCAGGCCGCCCGGCCCCGGCCCGACCTCGATCGTCGTGCCCCGGGACAGGTCGCCGGCGGCCCGGGCGATGCGGGCGGTGAGGTTGGAATCCAGAAGGAAGTGCTGGCCCAGGCTCCGGCGGGCCGAGAGGCCGTGGCGCGCGATGACCTCGCGCAGCGGCGGCAAGGCCGGGCCTTCGGCGGTCACGGCACGCTCAGGCGGCCGAGGGCCGGGCCGGGTTTGCGCGGGCAAGCGCCATGTCTTCCGCCAGGCGCAGGGCCGCGATCAGGCTCTTGGGGCTGGCCCGGCCGCTGCCGGCGATGTCCAGGGCGGTGCCGTGGTCCGGGGAGGTCCGCACGAAGGGCAGGCCCAGGGTGACGTTGACCGTGCGGTCGAAGTCCAGCGCCTTGACCGGGATCAGGGCCTGGTCGTGGTACATGCAGAGGGCGGCGTCGTAGCCCCGGCGCGCCGCCTCGTGGAACATGCCGTCGGCCGGTAGGGGGCCGAAGGCGTCGATGCCGTGCCTGCGCAGGGCCTCGACCGCCGGCGCGATGACCTCGGCGTCCTCGCGGCCCAGGCTGCCGCCCTCGCCGGCATGGGGGTTGACGCCGGCGACGGCGATCCGCGGCTCGGCCACGCCGAAGGTCTCGCGCAGGGCCCTGGCGGTCACCCGCCCGGCATGGAGGATGCTTCGGGTGGTCAGGCCCGCCACGGCCTCGCGCAGCGGCAGGTGAACGGTGACGGGGACGACCCGCAGCGTGGGCCCGGCCAGCATCATGACCGGGGGCGACGTCAGGCCCGCCAGCTCGGCCAGGTACTCGGTGTGTCCCGGATGCCGGAAGCCGGCCCGGTAGAGGACGGCCTTGTGGATCGGGTTGGTGACCACGGCGGCGGCGCGGCCCGCCTGCGTCAGGGCCACGGCTTCGCGGATGCTCTCCAGCACCGCCGCGGCGTTCGCGCTGTCCAGTTGCCCGGGTGTGCCGACGATCGGCGAGGTCAGCGGCAGGACTGGCAGAGCGCGTGAGAAGACCTCGGCCGCCTCCGCCGGGTCGGCGATCGCCTCGACCTCGACCGGCCATCCGAGAGCCCCGGCCAGGCCGCGAAGTCGGGTCGGGTCGTCGAGGGCAAAGAAGGGGCCGAGTTCGCTTTCGCGTCGCGCCAGCCAGGCCTGCAGGGTGATCTCGCCGCCGATGCCGGCCGGCTCTCCGGCGGTCAGGGCCAGCGGTTCTCGGATGCGGGTGGCCGTTGCCGGCCGCGCCATCAGATCCTCATCTCGACGTTGGCGGCCCGGCGCAGGTCGCGCAGGTGGCGGCGCGACAGCATGTCGACGCGTTCGCGGCGCAGGCCGCTTTCGATCCTGTCGCGGTCGATGCCGTCGCCGCGGCGGCTGCAGACCATCAGCACCACGAAGCCGTCGTCCCGCTGGATCGGCCGGCTCGCCTGGCCGATTTCGAGGCTGGCCACCGCGTTGCGCAGATTGATCGGCAGATCGGCCACCTTGACTTCGCCGAGGTCTCCCGAGGCACCGCCCAGGTCTTCGGCGGCTTCGTCCATGCTGGCACAGCCGTTCAGCGTCCCGGCCAGCTCCACGGCTTCCGAGCGCACCGAGGCCGCCGCCTCCGCGTCGGCGTCCCTGGCCACCGGCAGGAACGCCTGCTTGAGGCCCAGCCACTCGTCGCCGGCCTCGATCCGGCGTTGCTTGCGGAAGAGGATAACGTGATAGCCGGTCAGGCTGCGGATCGGGCCGCCGATTTGGCCCGGCGACATCCGGGACAGCGCATCGTTCAGCTCGGCCGGCAGCTGGGACTCGCCGACCCAGCCGAGATCGCCGCCAACCGGTGCGGTCGCGCTCTGGGAGAACTGCCGGGCCAGGTCTTGGAAACGGGCGCCCTTCTGCAGCTGGTCGATCAGGCGCTGGGCCGAGCCCCGGATCTCCTCGTCCTGCGCCGGATCGTCGACTGCCAGGAATATCTCGGCGACGAGCCGAACCGTCTTGCCTTGGCCTGCGCGCTGACGGGCCACCGCAGCCTCGATCTCCTCTTCGCTGATGGTGACCTGGGGACTGAGCTGCCGGGCGATCACGCCCTGCCAGGCGATGGTGGCCTTGAGCTGCTCTATCAGGGCTTCGAGCATCACTCCGCGCCGGGTCAGCAGGTTGATGAACTCGGCGCGGCTGCGCTTGTTCTGCTCGGCCAGGGTATCGATGGCTGCCTCGATCTCGGTCCTCGACACCTCGATGCCGAGGCGTTCCGCCTCCTGGAGCTGCAGCCGCTCGTCGATCAGGTTGCGCAGGACCTGTGGCCCGAGGCTGCGCTGCGCCTCCGGGCTCGGCTGGACGCCGGCGGCCAGCATGGCCAGGCGGATCCGCATCTCCAGGTCCAGCAGTGAGATGACCTCGTCGTTGACGATCGCGGCTGCCCGCAGCGACTGCTGGGCGCCTGCCATCGTAGGGTTGAATAGCAGAAAAGCCGTCGTCGCCACCGCCAGAAAGCGCCAAATCCGCTTCATCGCCCGCCTCGGCCCGCTCTCGTCGTCTCGATTCTGTTGGGTCTCTTGCCGCCCCGAGTAACTATACCGCTCCGCGGGCTGGCGAACAACGCATGCCGGCAGGCCGAAGCGGCGGAAATCCAGGCAGACCGTTCAATTGCCGCCGCCGACACCGCCCAGGTGCTTGAAGGAAAGGTTCACGAAGAAGGCGTCTTCCTTGGTCACGTCGCGATCGTTGAAGAAGGAACGCTCGAAGCCGCCGCGGATTGCAAAGCACTCGTCCTCGTAGGTGATGCCGGCCTTCCAGGACAGGGAGTCGCCGCGCTCCAGGTCACGGCGGTGGGATCCGAAGACCGACCAGTAGCGGCTGAACTGGGAGTTCACCTGGACCCTCAGTTCTTCGCGCTGGTCGATCACTTCACCTCCGGAGACAAAGTCGTCGATGAAGGTGTAGGTCGCGTCGAAGTTCAGTGCCCGAGACCCGATTCTTCCGCTGATCTCGGAACGCTTCAGGGAGAAGGTGTCCTTGTCGGCCCGGAAGCGATAGGTCAGATCCAGGAACCTCCCGGGCTTCAGTTCGACCCGGCCGACGAAATCCGAAAACTGGTCGTCGATGCCGGAGTCGGCCGGGAAGAGGCTGTCCTGGTCGACGTCCATGAAGCGGTAGCTTTGGCCGAAGAAAGCTGTGCTGTAAGCGCCGTCGTCGCCCATGATGCTCCACTTTAGGCCGTAGTCGATGCGCGGCCCCGGGTCGACCCTGTCCGAGCCGGGAAAGCGGTTCAGGCTGAACAGGTTGGTGTCGTCGAACTCGAAGTCGACGCTGTCCTCGTCGGGAATCCTGCGCGGGTTCAGCCCCTCCGGCGCGACGACCACCTGGGCGATGGGCTCGACGATCTGGCTGAAGCCGGGATTGCTCTGGACGAAGGGATAGCGCCAACCCAGCGCCAGCCTCGGGACGACCCGCCCCGTGAAGTAGTCCTTGGTCTGTCCGTCCGGGTTGACATCCTCGGTGTTCGGATCGTTCTGGTTGATCCAATAGCCGTCGGCGGTAACCAAGGCGGTGATCTCGTAGCGGTCGCCCAGTGGCCCGGTGAAGGGAAGGTGCCATCCCCCCTCCATGGACAGTCGATTGCTGTCGCGCCCTCCGGTGCGGGTCAGGACCACCAGATCCGTGTCGAGGCTGAAGGTACTGTCCCAGAACGTCGGCTGGCTCAGGAAGCTGTAGTTGATCAGGGGGCTGATGATCGGAGTCTCGCCCTGGTCGTCTTCTTCCTGCAGGCCCTGATAGAGGAAGTTCTCGATGGAGAGGTAGTTGCGGCCGCGGAAGCCCTCCGCAAAGAGGCGGCTCGTCAGGTCGCCCGCTTCCGAGAACTTGTAGACGCGAAGATAGGTATCGTCGGTGGCCCTATTGGCATCGAACCCGACCCGCCAGGTGTCGTCGATGTCGAAGCGCCCCGTGGCGTCGACGTGGCCGCGGAAGACGTCCCGGTCGACATCGTTGGTTTTCTGCTCGCGGTCGGCCACGGTGCCGCTGCCGGTGAACTCCAGGTTGCCGAAGCGAAAGGCCTCGCGATAGGTACCAACGAAGACAGCACTTTCCTTGGAGGTGAGGATCGGCGAGATCGTCAGGTCGCGGTCCGGCGCGATGTTCCAGAAGAAGGGGACCTGGGCGGTGATGCCGAGCCGTCCGGAGCTTCCGATGGTCGGTGCCAGAAAACCGGTCTTCCGCTTCACGGTCGGGTCCGGATGCTGGAAATACGGGGTGTAGGCCACCGGGACGCCGAACATCTCCAGCCAGGCGTCGTGGTAACGGATCGACTTGTCCTCCTGATCGTGGATCACCCGCTGCGCCTTGAGCTGCCACAGCGGTGGCCGAGTCGGGTCTTCCCGGCAGAGCTCGCAGGGGCTGAACACGCCTTTGTTGACCTCGGTGAAGTTGCCCGCGGTCCGCTGACCGTTGGCGCCGGCCAGACGCGAGCGATCGGTCATCAGGATCCGGATGTCACGAATGAAGGCCTCGCGCAGGTCGCCGGTGACCTCGGCGAACTCGGCGAAGATGATCTCGCCGCTCGGCTCTACGAGGCGCACGTTGCCGGAGGCCGTGACCACCTCGCTGCGCATGTTGTAGCTGATCGCATCGGCCTGAAGGACGCGATCACCTTGCGTGATCTCGACCTCGCCCTTTGCCGTGACGATTCCGAGGTCCTCGTCGAAATTGATCTCTTCGGCCTGGATCAGGGCCGGTACATTCGAGGACGGCAGACCCTGTGCCTGGGCGGGACAAGCGGCTGCGCCGAGGAACGCTGCGAGACCGACTTGCTGTAGGCGTCTCCACATGGGCGGAGCTAAACCGCACTCACTGTCGAGAGCATGCGTCCCCCCTTTGCGCTCCTTGGGCGGTTGCGGTCCGGCAGCCGGTCTCAGACCCGCCTTCGGTTGGCCGGAAAGACAAACGATATCGCTCAGAAGTGCAAGCACAAACGACTGGCAATCAACGGAAATTCCAAGAAGGTCACAACTTGTCGCTTGATCTCGGCGGCATTGACACCAATGGGGCTCAAACGCTATCGCAATAGCCATAGGCCGTGACTCCCCCGTGCCTTGCGCCGCGGTCCGCAGCGACATCTCAAGAGGATCCCAATGAAAGTCACTTTTGCCGCCGTCACCCTGCCGAAATCGGGCGCCTTGGCCGTTCCCATCCAGGAAGGCTGCAAGCTGCTTCCGACGGCCGCGCAGCTGGACAAGAGGACCGGCGGCGCCCTGAGCCGGGCCATGTCGGGCAGCCGATTCGATGGCAAGTCAGGGGAGATCCTCGAGGTTCTGGCGCCCGCAGGGATCGACAACGGCCGGATCCTGCTCTATGGCCTGGGAGACCCAAAGAAGCTGGTCGACCGCGACCTGCAGGACGCCGGCGGCAGCCTGGCGGCGAAGCTGAACGCGGTCGGCGAAAAGGCCGCGGCGGTCGTCGTCGAGGCCCCGGGCCGCAGCAAGGGCGCCTGGGCCGCCAACCTTGGCTATGGCGCGTTGCTCGCCTCCTACCGCTTCGACAAGTACAAGACCAAGGAGCCGGCGAGCAAGAAGCTGAGCCTCGCGAAGCTCGCGGTCCTGACCGCCGAGGCCACCGACGCCCGCAAGCTGTTCCGCGATCTGGAGGAGATTGCCGCCGGGGTTTTCCTGACCCGCGATCTGGTGTCGGAGCCGGCCAACGTGCTCTATCCGGCCGAGCTGGCAGCGCGCGCCAAGGCGCTCACCAAGCTGGGGGTCAAGGTGCAGGTGCTGGGCGAGGCGCAGATGCAGAAGCTGGGCATGGGCGCCCTGCTCGGCGTCGGCCAAGGCTCGGCGCGGGAGTCCCAGATGCTGGTCCTGCGCTGGGACGGCGCACCCAAGGCCAAGGACAAGCGGCCCGTCGCCTTCGTCGGCAAGGGCGTCTGCTTCGACACCGGCGGCATTTCGATCAAGCCCTCGGCCGGCATGGAGGACATGAAGTGGGACATGGGCGGCGCCGGCGTCGTGGTCGGCCTGATGCGCGCCCTGGCCGGCCGCAAGGCCCGGGTCAACGCGGTCGGCATCTGCGGCCTGGTCGAGAACATGCCCTCGGGCAAGGCGCAGCGCCCGGGCGACATCGTCACCACGGCCTCCGGGCAGACCGTCGAGGTCCTGAACACCGATGCCGAAGGCCGGCTCGTGCTGGCCGACGCCCTCTGGTACGTGCAGGACAAGTTCAAGCCGCGCGCGATCGTCGACCTGGCGACCCTGACCGGCGCGATCATCGTCGCCCTGGGCAGCGTCCACGCCGGGATGTTCTCCAACGACGACACGCTCTCGGACCAGCTGGCGACCGCCGGCAAGGAGGTCGGCGAGCTGGTCTGGCGCCTGCCCTTGGCAAAGGACTACGACAAGGCGATCGACACCGAGGCCGCCGACATGAAGAACATCGGAAACCGCGAGGCCGGCTCGATCACCGCGGCCCAGTTCCTGCAGCGCTTCGTCGACAAGGACCTGCCCTGGGCGCATCTGGACATCGCCGGGGTCACCTGGTCGAAGAAGGGCAAGCCGACCGCGCCCAAGGGCGGCACCGGCTTCGGCGTCCGCCTGCTCGACCGCCTGGTCGCGGCCCACTACGAAGGCTGAGGGCGACGTCGGAGGGGAAGACCCGGGCGCCATGACCGAGGTGCGCTTCTACCACCTGACCCGGACGCGGCTGGAGAACGCCCTGCCGCAGATGCTTGAGAAGACCCTGTCCCGGGGCCAGCGCGCGGTCGTGCGGGCCGGCTCGGAGGAGCGGGTCGAGGCCCTCAATAGCTGGCTCTGGACCTACGGCGACCGGAGCTTCCTGCCGCACGGCTCGGCCAAGGACGGCTATGCAGCCGAGCAGCCGGTCTGGCTGACCGTGGCCGAGGAGAACCCCAACGGCGCGCAGGTCCTCTTCCTGACCGACGGCACCGCCTCGACCCGGCTCGAAGACTTCGAGCTCTGCGCCGACCTCTTCGACGGCAACGACGAGACCGCAGTCACCGCCGCCCGCGCCCGCTGGACCGCCTGCAAGGAGGCCGGCCACGCCGTCACCTACTGGCGCCAGACCGAACGCGGCGGCTGGGAGCAGGCGGGCTAACGCCGCCGCCAGGGCTTGAGGCCGCCAGGCAGGCTGAGCTGGGCCTCGCGGTAGATGATGTAGATTCCGCTGGCGATCACGACGGCGACGCCGAGCCAGATGTTCTGTGCCGGCAGCTCGCCCCACACCAGAAACCCGAAGAGCACCGCCCAGACCATCGCCGTGTAGTCGAAGGGCGCCAAGATGGAGGCCTCGGTGCGGCGGTAGGCCGCGGTGAGGACCAGCTGCCCGGTCCCGCCGAGGACGCCGACCATGGCGAGCAGCAGCAAGTCGGCCAGGTCCGGCGTCACCCAGTAGAAGGGCACCACCAACCCGGTCACCAGGGTCGAGATGATCGTGTAGTAGAGCACGATGGTGATGTTGCTCTCGGTCCGGGTCAGCTTGCGCACCTGGATCACCATCAGCGCGAGGAAGAGGGCGGCCGCCAGGGGTAGCAGCGCAGCCGGCTGGAAGACCCCGACCCCGGGCTGGACCATGACCAGGACGCCGATGAAGCCGACCCCGACCGCGGTCCAGCGCCGCGCCCGCACGACCTCGCCGAGCAGGGGCTGGGAGAGCGCGGTGACGAAGAGCGGGGCGGCGAAGGTGATCGCGGTCGCGTCGGCGAGCGGCAGCAGCGCGAGCGACCAGAAAAAGCAGCCCAGGGCGGAGAGGCCGAAGACGCTGCGCAGTGCATGGCTGCCCAGCCGCCGGGTGTGCAGTGCCCCGGCCCAGCCGCTGCGCAGGACCAGAGGCGCGAGCGGCAGGAAGGCGAAGACGCTGCGGAAGAACATGAGCTGGATGGTCGAGTAGTCCGCGCTCAGCCACTTGACCACTGCATCCATCGCCGACAGCAGGGCCATGGCCAGGGCGATCAGCCCGATGCCCTCCAGGGTCTCGAGCCGCGCCGCCGACCCGGCGGCGGCCGGGGCCTTGTTATCCTGCCGGGTCGTGGTCATCTGCCGGATCGCCTCGCCGCGTCGTTCCGAGCCAAGCTAGCGGCTTCGGCGACGCGGCTGCAGTGCCGATTGCGCAGGCCAGCTGCGGTCGCGCCGCAGGGCTCGTCGGTTTCAGGCGGTGCCCTCGGCGTTGGCGCTCTCCAGGGCCGCCTGGGCCTCGAGCCAGGCCTCCTCCTCGCGGGCGACCGCGGCGGCGACCTGGCCGTGCCGGGTCTGCAGGTCGACGACCTCGGCCTTGGCGCCGTCGTAGAGCCCCGGGTCGGCGAGGCGCCGCTCCAGGGCCCGCTTCTCCGCCTGCAGGCGGGTGAGCCGCTCCTCGGCCTGGCGCACGGCCTTGCGCAGGTGGGACAGGGAGGCGCGGCTCTGGGCGGCGCGCTGGCGCTTCTCCTTCTTGGAGGCGCGGGCGTCGGGGCGCTGCGCCACCTGCCTCGCCTCGGTCCGCTCGCGGCGACGCTGGGCGGCGATCAGCGCGCGGTAGCTGTCCAGGTCGTCGTCGAAGACCTCGATCCGGCCGTCGCGGACCAGCCAGAGCCGGTCGGCGACCAGTTCGATCAGGTGCGGGTCGTGGGTGACCAGCACGATGGCGCCCGGGAAGTCGTTCAGCGCCTGGACCAGGGCCTCGCGGGCGTCGATGTCCAGGTGGTTGGTCGGCTCGTCCAGCAGCAGGAGCTGCGGCGCGGCGCAGGTCATCAGGGCGAAGAGCAGGCGCGCCTTTTCGCCGCCGGAAAGCTCGCCAGCGGCGGTCTCGGCCTTGTCGCCCGAGAGGCCGAAGGCGCCCAGGTGGCCGCGCAGGCGGGTCTCGTTGTCCTTGGGCCGAAGCTCGGCTAGGTGGGCCAGGGCGCTGCGGTCGTAGGACAGGGCCTCGGCCTGGTCCTGGGCGAAGTAGCCGTGACGCAGCTTGCTCGAGCGCACGACCTCGCCGGCCTCCGGGGCGAGCTCGCGGGCGAGCAGGCGCATGAAGGTCGACTTGCCGTTGCCGTTGGCGCCGAGCAGGGCGATCCGGTCGTCGCTGTCGATCCGCAGCTTCAGGCCCTTGAGGACCGGCTGCCCGGGGGCATAGCCGACGGCGACCTCGTGCAGGGCGACCAGAGGCGGGGGCAGGGGCTCCGGCTCGGGGAAGGCAAAGCTCGGCACCTGCGCCTCGACGACCGCGGCGATCGGCTGCATGCGCGCCAGGGCCTTGAGACGCGACTGCGCTTGGCGGGCCTTGGAGGCCTTGTAGCGGAAGCGGTCGACGAAGGCCTGGATGTGCCGGCGCTGCGCCTCCTGGCGGGCGTTGAGGGCGGCGACCCGGGCCAGGCGCGCGCGCCGGGTCTCCTCGAAGCGGTTGTAGTTGCCGCTGTAGAGGGTGAGCCGGCGGCCCTCGAGGTGGACGATCTTCTCGGCCACCGCGTTCAGCAGGTCGCGGTCGTGGGAAACCAGGATCAGGGTCCCGGGATAGGTCCTGAGATAGCCTTCCAACCAGAGCGCGGCTTCCAGGTCCAGGTGGTTGGTCGGCTCGTCGAGCAGCAGCAGGTCCGGTTCCGAGAACAGCAGGGCGGCCAGGGCGACCCGCATGCGCCAGCCGCCGGAGAGCGAGTCCACCGGCCGCTGCTGGGCGTCCTCGTCGAAGCCGAGGCCGGCCAGGATCTTGGCCGCGCGGGCCGGAGCGCTCTCCGCACGGATCGCGGCCAGGCGTTCGTGGATCTCGGCAAGCTGCTCGGGCGGCGCCTGCTCGACCGCCGCCAGCAGGGCCCTGCGCTCCTCGTCCGCGGCCAGCACCGTGTCGATCAGGCTCGCGCTGCCGCTCGGCGCTTCCTGCGCGACCTTGCCGACGGTCAGGCCGCGCTGGACGCCGACCTCGCCCTGGTCCGGCTGCAGCGCGCCCGACAGCAGGTTGAGGAGGGTCGACTTCCCGCTGCCGTTGCGGCCGACCAGGCCGACCCGCCATCCGGCCTCGAGGCTGAGGTCGGCGTCCTCGAAAAGCGGTCGCCCGGCCACCCGGTAGCTCAGCTTTCGGATCTGGATCATGGCCGGCTAGATAGCAGACCTGCGCCCACGCCGAAACCCGCCGGAATCCCGCGGAACCTGGCGGATCTGGGGGGCTTTCCGGGATTGTCGCGGGGTGGCAAAGCCGCTATAAGCCGCGCGTCGATCAATCGGCCCGCGGGAGTACGAGGGAGAATGGCTGTGGAGCGGACCCTGTCCATCATCAAGCCGGACGCGACGCGTCGCAACATCACCGGCAAGATCAACGCGCGTCTGGAAGAGGCGGGCCTGCGCATCGTCGCCCAGAAGCGCATCCAGCTCAGCCGGGACCAGGCCGAGGCCTTCTACGAGGTGCACAAGGAGCGGCCCTTCTACGGCAGCCTCTGCGACTTCATGACCTCGGGTCCGGTGGTGGTCCAGGTTCTGGAAGGCGATCAGGCGGTCGAGCGCAACCGCGAGGTCATGGGCGCCACCAACCCCGCCGATGCGGCGGCCGGCACGATCCGTGCCGACTTCGCCGAGTCGATCGAGGCCAACTCGGTCCACGGCTCAGACTCCGCGGACAACGCGGCGCGGGAGATCGCGTTTTTCTTCAAGGACGACGAAATCGTCGGCTGAACCGGGGCGCGGCGGCCCGGAAGCGGGCTAGACCAGGAAGATACCCATCAGAATCAGGATGACCGCGATGACCGCGGAGCTCACGGCCATGAGCTTGACGAAACCGCTCCATGTCTTCTGATGCTCGCGCAGCATCTCGTCCTGTTCGGCCATGACACGTTCCCCTGAATTCTTGTCTCGCGCTCGCGGCGCGGAGACTTGATACCGAGACTTCCCCCGGGCCGCAAGAGACTAACCCGGGCGCTTTTGATCGGGATTCATGATCATGCCGCCGCTGTCCACGGGACCCCGGATCACCGCCCGGCCGGCCTCGATCCGGACCCGGTCCTCGGCCAGCAGGCGCAGGCACAGCGGGTAGAGTCGGTGCTCGGCCGCGAGCACCCGCGCGGCCAGGTCCGCCTCGCCGTCACCCGGCAGCACCGGAACCGCGGCCTGGCCGATGATCGGGCCCTCGTCGACATCGGCGCTGACCAAGTGGACCGTGCAACCGTGCAGCTTGACCCCGGCGGCCAGCGCCCGGGCGTGGGTGTCCAGGCCGGGAAAGGCCGGCAGCAGGGATGGATGGATGTTGACCAGCCGGCCCTGCCAGCGGTCGACGAAGGCGGCGGTCAGGACGCGCATGAAGCCGGCCAGGCAGACCAGCTCGGCGCCGGCCTCGGCCAACGCCGCGGTCAGAGCCGCTTCGAAGTCGACCCTCGTGGGATGATCGCGGTGCGGGATCACCCGGGTGGCGATCCCGGCCGTCTCGGCCCGCGCGAGGCCCTTGGCATCCGGCCGGTTGGAGAGGACCAGGACGATCTCGGCCGGGTAGTCCGGCGCCGCGGCGGCGTCGATCAGGGCCTGCAGGTTGCTGCCCCGACCTGAGATCAGGATCGCCGTCCGGCGACGCCTGCCGTCGGGGGACATCAGTCGAAACGGACCCGCTGCGGCCAATCCTCGGCCCCGGCGATCTCGCCGATCCGGTGGACCGTCTCGCCGCCGGCGGTGAGGCGCCCGGCGACCGCCTCGGCGTCCTCCCGGGCCGTGACCACCGCCATGCCGATGCCGCAATTGAATGTTCTGAACATTTCGTCCGGCTCGACCTCGCCGGGGCCGGCGAGCCAGTCGAAGACCGCGGGCTGCGGCCAGTCGGCCCTGAGGGCCGCGCCCAGGCCGGCGGGCAGGACCCGCGGCAGGTTCTCGACCAGGCCGCCGCCGGTGATGTGGGCCAGGGCCTTGACGCCCCCCTGGATGCCCCTTTGGCCAGTGGGGCCGCGCAGGGCCTCGAGGCAGGCGCGCACGTAGATCCGGGTCGGGGCCAGCAAGGCCTCGCCGAGCGTTTGCCCGGGCGCGAAGGGGGCCGGGTCGTCGTAGCTCAGGCCCCGGCTGTCGACCAGCCTGCGGACCAGGGAGAAGCCGTTCGAATGCAGCCCGCTCGACGCCAGCCCCAGGATCACGTCGCCGGCCCCGATCCCGGCGCCGGTCAGGGCTTGGCCGCGCTCGACGGCGCCGACCGCGAAGCCGGCCAGGTCGTAGTCCCCGGGCGCATAGTGGCCTGGCATCTCCGCGGTCTCGCCGCCGATCAGGGCGCAGCCGGCCTGGCGGCAGCCCTCGGCAATGCCGGCGATCACCGCCTCGGCCACGGCCAGGTCCAGCCGACCGCTGGCGTAGTAGTCGAGGAAGAACAGGGGCTCGGCGCCCTGCACCACCAGGTCGTTGACGCACATGGCGACCAGGTCGATGCCGATGGTCTCGTGGCGCCCGACGGCGGCCGCGATCCTCAACTTGGTCCCGACGCCGTCGGTCGCGGCGACCAGGATCGGGTCCTTGTAGCCGGCGCCCTTCGGATCGAAGAAGGCGCCGAAGCCGCCCAGGGCGGACCCCGGGCCGACCATGCTGCCCGGCCGCTCGGTGCTGGCGGCCAGGGGCTTGATCGCCTCGACCAAGGCCTCGCCCGCCTCGATGTCGACGCCGGCGGCCTTGTAGGTCTGCCTGGATATGGCTTTGTCCTCCAAGTTGGAGTATTACAGGGCCCGTCGAGCCGGGACCGGCGACACCTTTGGATCCGGAAAGCCCTGTAATGCAGATTCGCCGCGCTTTGGCAAGCATCGTCCTGACGACCGTCCTGGCCCTGCCGGCGGCGGCCGAGGACATCTTCACGGTCAAGAACATCCGCGTCGACGCGACGGCCGGGAATGCTGCCGAGGCGCGCAAGGCGGCGCTGGCCAGCGGCCACCTGCAGGCCATGCAGCGACTGCTGTCGCGCCTGGTCTTGAGGGAGGACCTGGGCCTGCTGCCGCCGCTCTCCGCGGACCAGGTCGTCGAGCTGGTCTACAACTTCGGGGTCGACGACGAGCGGACCTCCTCGGTCCGCTACCTCGCGCGCCTGACCTTCCAGTTCAACCCGGCCTCGGTCCGGGACTACCTACGCGCCCGCGGCGTCCGCTTCGCCGACGCCCGCGGGCGTCCCGTCCTGCTGCTGCCGGTTTTCGGGGCCGCAAACCAGGCCGTGCTCTGGGAGGATCCGAATCCCTGGCGCAACGCCTGGGCTGCCCGGGACAACCGCAGCGGCCTGGTGCCGATCCTGGTGCCGCTCGGCGATCTGGCCGACATCTCCAGCGCGACCTCGCGCGACGCCCTCAATCCGAACAACCCGCGCCTTCAGCCCCTGGCCGAGCGCTACGGGGCCACGGAGGTCGTCACCAGCCAGGCGGTGCTGGCGGGCGACCCTGCGGCGGGCGGCGCCAGCCTGCAGATCATCACGGCGCGCTCCGGCGCGACCCCGCAGGAGCGGACCCGGATCCTGACCCTGCCGCAGAACCAGGGCGAATCCTTCCAACAGCTCCTCGCACGGGCGGCCGAGACGGTCGCCGTCGAGATCAACGAGTCCTGGAAGCGCACCAGCCGGCTACGCTTCGAGAGCGAGGGCGAGCTCCTGGTCCGGGTGCCGATCGGCGACCTCAAGGCCTGGCTCGAGGTCAAGCGCCGGCTCGAAAAGGTGCCTGCCGTCGAGAAGGCGACCCTGATCTACCTGACCACCGAAAGCGCTCAGCTCCAGCTGAGCTATTTCGGTGACGTCGACCAGCTGGCGCAGTCCCTGGCGCAGAACAACCTGCAGCTGACCAACGGCGAGGACGGTGCTCCGCAGCTCGTTCTCGCTCCCTGAGCCATGGACTCCTAAAGGGGGGCGGGGTCCGAACAGGCATTCCAGCCGCGCCTTGCCGGCCGGGTCCCGGTGAAATCGACGTGACGCCATCGACGCTGCTAGCGCTCCTGCCGAACCTAATCACGCTCGCCCGCCTGCTTGCGGTGCCGCTGATGATCTTCGTCCTGCTGGAGGGGGCCTTCGTCTTTGCCTTCTGGCTGTTCCTGGCGGCCGGGATCTCGGATGCCCTGGACGGGCTGATCGCCAAGCAGTTCGGCGCCGTGACCGAGATCGGCGCCTATCTCGATCCAATCGCCGACAAGGCCCTGCTGGTTTCGGTATACGTGACCCTCGGTCACCTGGGCTCCATCGAGCCCTGGCTGGTGATCCTGATCGTGTCGCGGGACCTGATGATCGTCGGCGGCGCGATCCTCTTCCAGACCCTGACCCAGTCGCTCAAGATGGAGCCCCTGTGGATCAGCAAGGCCAACACCGCCTTCCAGATCGTCCTGGCGCTCGTGGTCCTGGGAAAGTCCGGCTTCGGGATCACGCAGCCCTGGGTGACTGAGACGTTGACCTGGGTGGTGGCCGCGACGACGATCCTTTCCGGCGGCGCCTACATCTACAAGTGGGGCCTGCGGGCGCTGGATTTGGAGGGGGACCTTTGACCATCGGGCGGGAACTGCGCTTCTGGCTGATCGGCCTGGTGGTCTTCTTCCTGGCGCTCTACCTCTTCCGCAGCGTGCTGCTGCCCTTCGTGGCGGGCATGGCGGTGGCCTACTTCCTGGACCCGGTCTGCGACCGGCTCGAGGCCTACAAGCTGAGCCGCACCCTGGCGGTCAGCATCGTGTCGCTGGTCTTCGCTCTGCTGGTGGTTGCGGTGCTGCTGCTGCTGGTGCCGCTGATCGTCAATCAGGTCGTGGACTTGGCCGAGTGGCTGCCCGGCTACCTCGGCAACCTCCGCGATTATCTCACCGAGGTGATCCTCCGGCTGCAGGACCGGATCGATCCGGCCCTGGCCGACAAGCTGCGCGAGTCCATAAGCCAGTCGGCCGGCACCGCGGTGCGCTGGATCACCGACTTCCTCGGCGGCTTCCTGCGCGCCAGCTTCGACTTCGCGAACTTCCTGTCGCTGCTGGTGATCACGCCGATCGTCGCCTTTTACCTGATGCGTGACTGGGACCGGCTGGTGCAGCAGGTCGACGACTGGCTGCCCCGGGAACACGCCGGAGAGATCCGCGCCGAGCTGCGCCGGGTCGACGAGACCCTGGCCGGCTTCCTGCGCGGCCAGGCCTCGGTCTGCCTGCTGTTGGGGCTGTTCTACAGCATCGGCCTGAGCCTGGCCGGCCTGAACTTCGGCCTGATCATCGGCCTGATCGCCGGCCTGCTGTCCTTCATCCCCTACGTCGGCTCGATCGTCGGCCTCGGCCTTTCGGTCGGTCTGGCCTTCGCGCAGTTCGACGAGTGGTACAAGATCGGCATCGTGGCCGTGATCTTCGTGATCGGGCAGGTCGTCGAAGGCAACTTCCTGACCCCGAAACTGGTCGGCGAGCGGGTCGGCCTGCATCCGGTCTGGGTGATCTTCGCCCTGCTCGCCGGCGGGGCGCTCTTCGGTTTCCTCGGGATCCTGCTGGCGGTGCCGGTCGCCGCCGTGATCGGCGTGCTGGTGCGCTTCTTCCTGCGCCGTTATCTGGAGAGCGGCTACTACCAGGGCCGCCCGGATGCCGCGGTCGCCGAAGGCGGCGAGGCGGCGCCGGACTGATGGCGGCGCTCCGGCAGCTGACCCTCGACCTGCCGCAGCGCCCGGCCCTGGGGCGCGAGGATTTCGTGGTCACGCCCTGCAACGAGACGGCCGTGGCCTGGATCGACCGCTGGCCCGATTGGCCGCAGCCGGTCCTGGCGGTTCACGGTCCGCCGGGGGCGGGCAAGAGCCATCTGGCACAGGTCTGGCGCCGGGCGAGCGGGGCCCAGGAGGTCAGCCCCGCGGCCTTCGAGACCGGTGAGCCGCCCGAGCTGGCGGGCGACGGCAAGGCCGTGCTGATCGAGGACGTCGACCGCCTGCTGGCGGCCGGGGAGCGGGCCCGGGAGGAGCGGCTGCTGCATCTCTACAACCTGGTCGTCGAGGCGCGGGGTTGGCTGCTGCTGACCGCCGCGTCGGCGCCGGCACGCTGGCCCTGCGGCCTGCCCGACCTCCGGTCCCGCCTGACCGCCGCCCACGCCGTGGCCCTGGGCGCACCCGACGACCGGCTGATCGAGGCGCTGCTGATCAAGCTCTTCTCGGACCGCCAGCTCAGGGTTTCGGCGCCGGTGGTCAAATATCTCCTCCCGCGGGTCGAGCGCTCCTTCTCCGCCCTGCGCGCGCTGGTCGAGGCGATCGACCAGTCGGCGCTCTCGAACCACCGCGACATCTCCGTATCGCTGGCCCAACGGGCGCTGGAGGGGATGGGGTCGGAAACGGAGACCGAAGCCGGGGAGCAAAGCCCTGGATCTCGGGACCGACTGTAAGGCGACGCTGTACGACGACGCCTTTCCGGGCGCCGTCGGCCGGCTACTCCAGGTCCCGGGCGACCACGAAACGCTGCAGCTCGCCGCCGCCGGCGGCAACCCCGGCCCAGGCCTCGGCCGCGAAGCCCAGGACGGCAAGGGTCGCGGTCGGGAACTTCTCCCGCATCCGGGCCCGCAGCTTGGCGTCGCCCCCGCCCGCCAAGTGCGCCGCCAGGTTCTCCATGCCCGGGTTGTGGCCGACCATCATCAATCGCTCGACCTTCTTGGGCTGGCGCTGAACGGTGGCGAGCAGCCGGCTTGGCGGTGCCAGATAGAGGCTGCGCAGGAACTTGATCGGGACCTCGGCTTTGAGTTCGGCCGAGACCAATTCCCAGGTCTGCCTTGCCCGCAGCGCCGAGGAACAGAGGACCAGGTCCGGAATCAGGCCTTGCTTGCGCAGGTGACGGCCGATCAGAGGCGCGGCCCGGCGGCCGCGCTTGTTCAAGGGCCGGTCGAAGTCGGCCAGGGCGGGATCGCTCCAGTCCGACTTGGCATGGCGCAGAAGCATGAGGGTCGGCATTGTCTCTAGGATCCTCCCAGTGGCCAATCTTTGGTTGCTAAGCCTGGGCTTGAGGCTAGTTTGCTAGCCTCAAAATGTAACCTCCAAAGCGCGCCGCCATGGGCTATCAATTCAGGTGACCCCTCGAGATGGCGGGCGTCAGGGCCCGAGGTTCAGATCCCGGTCGCAACGCCGCAAAACTGGAGACAATGTGGACAAGACATCCAGCGCCCAGAAGGCCGTTCCCGGGGACAGGGATTCCCGAGCCCCGGCCGAGCCGCCTCGGATCGCGGCGGATTCGCCCGATCGCTTCATCAACCGGGAGCTGTCCTGGCTGGCTTTCAACGAGCGGGTCATGGAGGAGGCTGACAATCCCTCCCATCCGCTGCTCGAACGACTGCGCTTCCTGTCGATCTCGGCCAGCAATCTGGACGAGTTCTACATGGTCCGGGTCGCGGGCCTGAAGGGCCAGCAGCAGGCCGGGGTCAAGACCCCCAGCCAGGAAGGCATGACCCCCGCCGAGCAGCTGAGCGCCATCAACACGAGGGTCGCAGCGCTCATGCAGGAGCAGCAGCGCTGTTGGCGCGGCCTGCGCGGGGCGCTGCGCGAGGCCGGCATCGTGGTCCTGGATCCGAAGGAGCTGACAAAGAAGGACCGGACCTGGCTGGCCCGCTATTTCGTCGAGGAGATTTTTCCGGTCCTGACCCCGATCGCCATCGATCCCTCGCATCCCTTTCCGTTCATCCCCAACCTCGGCTTCAGCATGGTCATCCGTCTGGACCGGGGCGAGGACGAGAAGCACATCACGGGCCTGATCCCGGTGCCGCACCAGCTGGAGCGCTTTATCCGCCTGCCGGGCGAGACGCATCGCTTCATCCGGCTGGAGCAGGTGGTCGAGCTGCACTTGGACCGCATGTTCCCGGGCTTCGAAGTCGAGGAGCTGGGCTATTTCCGCGTCGTCCGCGACAGCGATATCGAGATCGAGGAAGAGGCCGAGGACCTGGTGCGGGTCTTCGAGACGGCGCTGAAGCGCCGCCGCCGCGGCAGCGTGATCCGGCTCTCGGTCAACGACGAGATGTCGGAGTCCCTGCGCGCCTTCGTCATCGACGAGCTGGACGTCGAGGAGACCGACGTCTACGCCCTCGACGGCATGCTGGGTCTTTCGGACATCAAGCAGCTGATCGTCGAGGACCGCCGCGACCTGGTCTTCGACCCCTTCAACATCCGCTTCCCCGAGCGGATCCGGGACTTCGGCGGCGACTGCTTCGCCGCGATCCGCGACAAGGACATCATCGTTCATCATCCCTACGAAAGCTTCGACGTCGTGGTGCAGTTCATCCGCCAGGCGGCGCTGGACCCGGCGGTGGTGTCGATCAAGCAAACGCTCTACCGGACCAGCGAGGACTCGCCGATCGTCGCCGCCCTGGCCGAGGCGGCGGAGGCCGGCAAGAGCGTGACCGCGCTGGTCGAGCTCAAGGCCCGCTTCGACGAGGCGAGCAACATCCGCTGGGCGCGCAACTTGGAGCGTGCCGGGGTGCAGGTGGTCTACGGCTTCATCGACCTGAAGACCCATGCCAAGGTCTCGCTGGTCGTGCGCCGCGAGAGCCATGCCCTGCACTCCTACGTCCACTACGGGACCGGCAACTATCACCCGATCACGGCCAAGATCTACACCGACCTGTCGTTCTTCACCTGTGACCCGGCGCTCTGCCACGACGCGGCGCGGCTGTTCAACTACATGACCGGCTATGCCCGCCCGGAGCGCATGGAGAAGCTGGCGATCTCGCCGATCACCCTGCGGCCGACCCTCTTGCGCCTGATCGACGAGGAGATCGGCCACGCCGAGGCCGGGCGCCCGGCGGCGATCTGGGCCAAGATGAACTCCCTGGTCGACGGCGAGATCATCGACGCGCTCTACCGGGCCTCCCAGGCCGGCGTGCAGATCGAGCTCGTGATGCGAGGCATCTGCTGCCTGCGGCCGGGCATCCCAGGCCTCTCGGAGAACATCGCGGTGAAAAGCATCATCGGGCGCTTTCTCGAGCACAGCCGGATCGTCTGCTTCGGCGCCGGGAACGGCCTGCCGTCCCGTTCCGCCAAGGTCTTCATCTCCTCCGCCGACTGGATGCCGCGCAACCTGGACCGGCGGGTCGAGACCCTGGTGCCGATCGAGAACCCCACCGTCCACCAGCAGGTGGTGGAGCAGATCATGATCGCCAACCTCAAGGACGAGGCGCAGTCGTGGGTTCTGGATGCCGACGGCAGCTATCGCCGCTTGCCGCGGGACCCCGAGAGTTTCAGTATTCATACCTACTTCATGACCAATCCCAGCCTGTCCGGGCGCGGCAGCGCCCTAAAGTCGGCGAAGAAGGCCCCCCGCCTCATGCTCAAAGAGTCCTAATCCGCCTTGATGTCCAGCGTCCGAAAGCCCAAGGGGCTGGCACCCAGGGTGCGCCTGCCCATCCTGTCACCGGGGATCCGCAATCAGCGACGCACGCGGCGCCGGGTCGCGGTGATCGACATCGGCTCCAACTCGATCCGGCTCGTCGCCTTCCAGGGACCGCAGCGGGTTCCGGTTCCGATCTTCAACGAAAAGGTCCTTTGCGGGCTGGCGCGCGGCCTGGGGGAGACCGGACGCCTCAACCCCGAGGGGGTGGAGTCGGCGCTCAAGAACCTCGAGCGCTTCACCAGACTGGCCGCGGCAATGCAGGCGGACGAGGTCGCCATGCTGGCGACCGCCGCCGTGCGCGAGGCGGAGGACGGGCCGGCCTTCGTCGCCGAGGTCCTGCAGCGCACCGGCTTCGAGACGAGGGTCCTGACGGGCGAGGAGGAGGCCCGCTACTCGGCCGAGGGTGTCATTGCCGGCTCGCCTCTGGCCGACGGGATCATGGGTGACCTGGGCGGTGGTTCCCTTGAGCTGGTCCGGATCGACTCCGGCCGGGTCACCGAGCTGGCGACCCTGCCCCTGGGCCCCCTGCGGCTGCTCGGCGAGACCGGGCGCGACGGCAAGGTCATGCGCCGGAGAATCGAGGAGGCGCTGGATTCGCTGCCCTGGCTGGAGCCCGGCATCGCGCCGCACTTCTACGCCGTCGGCGGATCCTGGCGTGCGCTGGCCCGGATCAGCATGGAAAGCCGTGACTACCCCCTGAAGGTCATCCACGGCTACACCATGACGACCGCCGAACTCGAGGACCTCACCCGGGTGGTCGCCCGCCAGACCAAGGAGTCCCTGGCCCGGATCAAGAGCGTGACATCGCGGCGGCTGGAAACCCTGCCGCCGGCGGCGCTGATCCTCCGGCGCCTGCTGCGCCGGCTCTGCCCGCAAGAGGTGGTCTTCTCCGCCTACGGCCTGCGCGAGGGCTGGCTCTACAACCGGCTCTCGAAGGCCGAGCGTGCCAAGGATCCGCTGCTCGAAGTGGCCCGCGAGGTGATGGAGCGGGACAACCGCTTCGGGAATCTCGGGCCCGAGCTCTTCGCCTGGTCGGCGCCGCTTTTCGAGGGCGAGAACGAGGCCGACGCTCGGCTGCGGGAGGCGGCCTGCTACTTCTCCGACCTGGCCTGGCGCGAGCACCCGGACTACCGCGCGTCCTGGGCGCTGCACCGGCTCCTGCAGTGGCCTTTCCTGGCTGCCGATCACCGCGAGCGGGCGCTCCTCGCCCTGACCGTTGCCTGGCGCTACGGCGGCTCCGAGGCGATCCCCGGCTTCCTGGTTCTGCTGAGCCCGGAGGACGCCGAACGTGCCAGAGTTCTGGGCTTGGCCCTGCGGCTCGCCTATACCCTGTCGGCCGGCACGGTCGAGGTGCTGCACAACTGCCATCTCTACTGGGCGGAAGGCCGTCTGCAGCTCCACCTTCCCGAGGACGGCCCCGTACCCACGGGCAATGTCGTCGAACGGCGCTTTGCCCAGCTCGTGGAGGCTGTCGAGGGCCGGAGCTGAAGGTCGGCTATCCGACCTCGATCACTCGGGTCACGCGGAGTATCTCCCGCCGGTCCGCGGCATCACCGGGCAGATCCGGCCCAACCCGCAGGCACCCGGCGTCCAGACGCGCGGGCTCTCGCGCGGCTCCGGGCCTTCAGGTCGCCTTTTGCCCCGGTTCGGCGAGGCGGACCTCGCGATCCCGGATGGTCAAAGCCAGCTCGCCGTGCTTGAGCCGCAGGGCGTCGGCGCCGAAGATCTCGCGGCGCCAGCCGCTGAGAGCGGGGACCTCGGCCTCGTCGTCCGCGGCGATCAGCTCGAGGTCGGCGACGCTCGCGACCAGCTTCTGGGCGACGCCGTGGGATTCGCACTTGGCCTTCAGCAGCACCTTCAGGAGATCGACGACCGGGCCCAGGCCCGAGATCCGCTCGTGCCGCGGCGGCGAATTTGGACGCTGCTCGGCCGGGATCGCCTGGCCGGCCTTGATCGCGTCCAGGATGCCGCGCCCCATGCGGCCCTCGGCGAAGTCCCGGCTGAGGCCGCGAGTGCGGGCGAGGGCCTTGGCGTCGGCGGGCGTATGGGCGGCGACGTCCAGCAGCTGCTCGTCGCGCAGGATACGGTTGCGCGGCACGTCGCGCCGCTGGGCCTCGACCTCGCGCCAGGCGGCCAGGGCCTTGAGCACGGCCAGGAAGCGCCGGTCGTTGGAGCGGGACTTGAGCCTGCGCCAGGCCTCCTGGGGCTCCAGCGCGTAGGTCGCCGGCGTGGTCAGGACCGCCATCTCCTCCGACAGCCAGGCGGCCCGGCCGGACTTTTTTAGCTGCCGGCTCAGGCGCGCGTAGATCGGCCGCAGATGGATGACGTCGGCCAGGGCGTAGTCCAGCTGCCGCGGCGTCAGGGGCCGATGCGACCAATCCGCGAAGCGCGAGACCTTGTCCAGGCGCGCGCCGACGATCTGCGAGACCAGGCGGTCGTAGGACACGGACTCGCCGAAACCGCAGACCATGGCGGCGACCTGGGTGTCGAAGATCGGCGCGGGCAGCTGACCGAAAAGGTGGAAGAAAATCTCGAGGTCCTGGCGGGCCGAATGGAAGACCTTGAGGACCTTGGGATTGGCCAGGAGCTCGCCCAGGGGCGCCAGGTCCATGCCCTCGGCTAAGGTGTCAATCGCGACGGCGTCTTCGGCCGCGCCCACCTGGACCAGGCAGAGCTTGGGCCAATAGGTCGTGTCCCGCAGGAACTCCGTATCGATGGCCAGGAAGTCGGCGGCGGCTTGATGCTGGCAGAAAGCCGCCAGTGCCGCGCTGTCGGCGATCACCGTCATGGCCGTCCTAATACACGGAAGCCGTCGGGTCGAAAAGGCCCCCGAGGGAGCCCGAGGAACGGATACGGCGAGGTCGGATCGGTCCCCGGCCGCAGGGCTTGGTCGGGACCGGCCCCGGCCTTGACAAAGCCGCCGGATCGGTGCCTTTTCCCGGCGGTCCGGCAGGCTGGCCCGGGCTGCGAAATTGCCGACCTTTAGCCCAAGATTCCCGGGGACCGAGCGATGCATCCCTACCGCACCCACACCTGTGGCGAGATCAGGCCTGAGCATGTGGAAAAGACCGTCCGGCTGTCCGGCTGGGTTCACAGCAAGCGGGACCACGGCCAGCTGCTGTTCATCGATCTCCGGGATCATCACGGCGTGACCCAGTGCGTGGTCGACGTCTCGAGCCCGCTGTTCGAGGGCCTGGAGGCCATGCGGGTCGAGAGCGTGCTGACGGTGACCGGGCCCGTCGTCGCCCGCAGCGCCGAAACCGTAAATCCGAAGCTTCCGACCGGCGAGGTCGAGCTGCGGATCGATGCCTACGAAGCCCAGTCGCGGGCCGAGATCCTGCCGCTCCAGGTCAACTCGGACGAGGATGCGGGGGAGGAGACCCGGCTCACCTATCGCTACCTCGACCTACGGCGCGACAAGATGCAGCGCAAGATCCGGCTGCGCAACGCGGTGGTCGCCTCGATCCGCAGACGCATGTGGGACGGCGGGTTCCAGGAGTTCCAGACCCCGATCCTGACCGCCAGCAGCCCGGAGGGCGCACGCGACTTCCTGGTGCCCTCGCGGCTCCATCCCGGCCGCTTCTACGCCCTGCCCCAGGCGCCGCAGCAGTTCAAGCAGCTGCTGATGATGTCCGGCTTCGACCGCTACTTCCAGATCGCCCCCTGTTTCCGCGACGAGGACAGCCGGGCCAACCGTCTGGCCGAGCATTACCAGCTCGACGTGGAGATGTCCTTCGTCACGCAAGACGACGTCTTCTCGACCATGGAGCCGGTGCTGGCCGGGGTCTTCGAGGAGTTCGCCGACTGGACCGGAAACAGGCACGGGGTTACCCGGGCGCCCTTCCCGCGGATCCCCTTCCGCGAGGCCATGCTGACCTACGGAACCGACAAGCCGGATCTGCGCAACCCCTTGAAGATCGTCGACGTCACCGAAGTCTTCGCCCGCGACGACGTCGCGTTCAACGCCTTCAAGACCATCATCAAGAAGGGCGGTGTGGTCCGCGCGATCCGGGCGCCGCAGGTCGGCGAGCGACCGCGCAGCTTCTTCGACAAGCTGAACGACTGGGCCCGGGGCCAGGGCGCGCCGGGGCTGGGCTACATCCTGTTCCAGGGCGGCGAGGGCAAGGGGCCGATCGCCAAGTTCGTGCCCGCCGCCGCCCAGGAGGCGATGAAGATGGCTGCCGGCCTGGAGGAAGGCGATGCGATCTTTTTCGTCTGCGACCTTGAGGGCGCGGCGGCCGCAATGGCCGGGCTGGCCCGCGACCGGATCTGCGACGACATGGGCGTTCGCGAAGAGGGCAGCTTCAAGTTCTGCTGGATCGTTGACTTCCCGATGTACGAGCTGGACGAGAAGACCGGCAAGATCGAGTTCTCGCACAACCCCTTCTCCATGCCCCAGGGCGGTCTCAAGGCGGTGAACACCCAGGACCCGCTTGAGATCCTGGCCTATCAGTACGACTGCGTGTGCAACGGCAACGAACTCTGTTCCGGGGCGATCCGAAACCACGACCCTGAGATCATGGAGCGGGCCTTCCATCTGGTCGGCTACGGCCGCGAGGTCCTGGAAGAGCGCTTCGGCGGCATGCTGACCGCGATGCAGTACGGGGCGCCGCCCCACGGCGGCTGCGCCTTCGGCATCGACCGCATCGTCATGCTGCTCGCCGAGGAGACAAATCTGAGGGAAATCAACGCCTTCGCCATGAATGGCCAGTTCGAGGACCTGATGATGGCCGCGCCCTCGGAGGCGACGTCGGAGCAGCTTCGGGACCTGCACATCCGCGTCGAGCTGCCGCCGGAGCTGCGCGAGAGTTGATGTCCGGGGTCGCTTTTCGCGGCTGGGCCCAAACGTAAGCACTTTCTTAAGCGGTCGGACGCAACAATCCGACTTGCCGGAAGACTTCGCCCGCCGCCGGGCGGACGCGGGTCTCGGGCGAGGGGAGAGGGATGCGGATCGCCTTCGTTCTTTGTGCCTGCATGCTGCTGTCGGCTTGCGGAACGCCGGTTTCGTCGTTCGCGAACATGGCGCTCAGCAGCGTCAGCTATTTCTTCACCGGCAAGACCACCACGGACCACGGTCTCTCCCTGGTGCTTCAGGAGGACTGCGAGATCATCCGCGCCCTGGAGGGCCAGATTTGCCGGCCGATCGGCAACGGTTATCCCGAGGCTGATCTCGAAGTCGCCCTCCAGCCGCTGGAGTCGGGCACGAACGTCGCAGACGCCGCGTTTCTGCGGGCCGATGGCTCGACGGTCGTCGATCCGGAACGGCCCATGCTGGCCGAGACCCTGCCGACCGAAGATCCCCTGAATGGCGCTGTCGACGGCCAGGCGGTCGAGCGGGTCACGGGCCTCCGCGACCCCAGGGCGACCCAGACGGCGGGCAGCCTGTCGGGCTTCCTGCCCGGCGGCGAGGCGCCTGAAGGGTCCGACTGGGACCGCCGCTTCGGCTTCTACCAGGACAGATAGACACTTGCGGCACGACAGAGCCGCGCTAGAGTCGGCCTTGAAACAAGCACTGCAATCATAGATTGTGCATTCTCTAAGATTTTAGCGGTGTTGCTTGGCCGCGGAGTCTTTGCTGGACACGGGACCAACGGCGCGACGCTTCGTCCATGACAGTTCCTGCTGACGATGGTTTCTTCATGCCGCCCGAATGGGCGCCCCATGCCCGCTGCTGGATGGCCTGGCCCTGCCGCGAGGACCTTTGGGGCGACCGGCTTTCGGCGGTCAGGCAGGCCTATGCAGAGGTCGCCAAGGAGATCTCGCGCTTCGAGCCGGTGACCATGATCGCCAACCCACAGGACGTGGCCGAGGTCAGCCTCAGCTGCGGGCCCGGCGTCAGCTGCCTATCGCTGGCCCACGACGATTCCTGGACCCGGGACAGCGGCCCGACCTTCGTCGTCGATGGCAAGAGCGGGGTCGCAGGTATCGACTGGGTCTTCAACGCCTGGGGCGGCAAGTACCAGCCCTACGGCGAGGACGCCCAGATGGCACGCCGGATCCTGGAGCAGCTCGAGCTGCCCTGCTACCCGGCGCCCCTGGTGATGGAGGGCGGCGCCATCCACGTCGACGGCGAGGGCACGCTGCTGACCACGGAGCAATGCCTACTCAACGAGAACCGCAACCCGGAGCTCGGGCGGGACGAGATCGAGGGTCTGCTGCGCAGCCACCTGGGGATCGAGACGGTGATCTGGCTGTCCGGCGATCCCCTCGACGACGAGACCGACGGCCATGTCGACAACCTGGCCTGCTTCCTCGCGCCCGGCGTGGTCCTGGCCCAGCACCCCGGCCCGGAAAGCGCGCCCAACCACGCGGCCCTGGCCGAGAACCTGAGACGCCTGCGCGAGGCGCGGGATGCCCGCGGCCGGGCGCTGGAGGTGGTCGAGATGCCGCAGCCCCAGACCAGCCTCGAGGACCACCGCGGCGCGCCCCTGCTGGCGTCCTACGTCAACTTCTACCTCGCCAACGGGGCCGTAGTGGTGCCCGGCTTCGAGGACCCGGCGGACCAGAAGGCCTACGAGATCCTGCGCCAGGCCTTTCCCGACCGCGAGGTCGTCCAGATCGATGCCCTCGAGATCGTCTACGGCGGCGGTGGTATCCACTGCATCACCCAACAGCAGCCGGCGCCTCTGGCGGAGGGCTGAGCGGCGGCCGGCGCTATTCCGGCTCGATCTCCCAGATTCTGGCGTGGTCGGCGGCCCGTTCCGGCCGGATCACCCGGACCCGCTCGGTCAGGCCTGCCGGGCCGGGCTCGCGTTCGATGGCCAGCAGGCTGTGCAGCTTGTGGTCGCTGAGCCCGAGGGTGTAGTCCGCCTCGGCCCGCGCCGCCGGAAGGGCGGCGGCCAGGCTCGGCGCACCGTAGGCCTCGACGAAGTGCCGGGCCAAGCGTTCGACCAGCTCGTAGAAGCCGGCCTCGTCGATCTCGGCGACCTCGACCAGGCTCGACCGCCCGAAGCTCTCGGTGCCGAGCCAGCCGCTCGCGAGGGCTAGCTTCTCCTTTCCGGTGAGCTGGCCGGGATCGAGATCGGCGAAGGCGAAGCTGCCGGGCACCGCCCATTCCCCGGGACCCGCGGCCTTCGCAAAGACCTGCAGGTCCGAGTTGTCGAGACGCAGCGTTCGCAGGAAGCGCATGCCGCCACCCTAACCGCGCGGCGCCTAGGCCCAGATCAGCCAGCCGAGAAAGACCCCGACCAGCAACCCGTAGGTTGCGCCGGCGAGCAAGACCTTAAGCCGAGGGGAGACTGCCGTCTGGATTGGAGGGGCCATGGTTAATCAGATATGACCTCGGAGCGCCGATGCAAGCCGGACGTGCTTCAGGCGCCTGCTTCCCCCAAATAGGCAGAGCTGTGCGATTAACTGGCACGCGGCGCTGCCGCGAGGCCGCCGAGCACCAGCTTCGGGCGCTTGTCTGCATAGAGCGCCTGGTCGGCAAGGAACAGCAAGCCCTCGGCGCTCGAGCCGGCGTTGTAGGCGGCGGCGCCGAAGCTGGCCGAGGCCTGCAGCCGGCCGGACTGCCAGGAGACTTCGAGATCGCGGATCCGGGCCTCGAGGCGCAGCAGACGGTCGGCCGCCTGGCTGCGCCGGGTGTCGCTCATCAGGATCGCAAACTCGTCGCCGCCGATCCGGGCGACCGCGTCGCTGCGCCGGATCTCCTTGCGCAGCAAAGCGGCCACGCTGCAAAGCACGCGGTCGCCAGCCAAGTGCCCGTGGCGGTCGTTGATCGCCTTGAAGCGGTCCAGGTCGCAGAGCACGAGGATACCGGTCTCACCATGCCGCTGGGCCCTGGCCAAGGCGGCGCCGAGCGCCAGGTGAAAGCCGCGCCGGTTCAGAAGACCGGTCAGTTCGTCGCTGTTGGACAGCCCTTCCAGATAGGAAATGCGCGCCCGCTGCTCGCTGATCCGGCGCTCGGCTTCGGCGGTCGCCAGGATCAGCTGGTCGACCAGGCCACGCACCTCCCTGTCGCGCCGACCGGCCCGCTCGCGCAAGCGGGACAGTCCGTCGCGCAAGGGGGCCAGGTCATCCTCCAGGTGGACTGCGGTGTTGGGCAGGTTCTGATGCACGGTCTCGGCCTCGCTATGAAACGGTCGGACTGACTTCGCAGCAAGAGCCATGCCAAGTTCAACGTTTTGATTTAAAGTGAGTTTGATTTGGGGCGGTGGGCAGATTCTGCCGGGTCCGGATCCTCGGCGGCCGCGCCCGGCGGACTCTGCCGGGCGCGGCGCAGCCGGCGTTCCGCTTGGGCCTTGGCGGAGGCCGACATTGCCATCGGCCGCCGGGTCTTGTATCTAGCCGCTACGCGATGCCGCCCCGCCGTCCCCGGCCGGGCGGCTTGAATGTATCCGCGCCAACGCGCTCATTGGACCAGGGACCGAGCCTCGTGTCGCCAGTGTCGAGATTCAGCCGTCTGATCTTCGCCTGCCTCGCGCTTTGGGCGGCGCCCTCGGCCAAGGCCTTGGCCGAAGCGGTCGAGATCCTTCCGCATCGTGCGGTCTACCGCATGGAGCTTTCCGCGCTGCGGGGCGGCAGCAGCGTCGTCGACGTGAGCGGCCGCATGGACTTCGAGTGGCAGGACGCCTGCGACGCCTGGACGGTGGCACAGCGAATGCGGATCCTGGTCGGCTATGGCGACGGCAACGAGACCGACTTCGGCCTGACGCTGAACACTTGGGAGTCCAAGGACGGCCTCAACTATCGCTTCTTCATCCGGCATCTCTACTCGGGCCGTCCGAGCGAGGAGATCCGCGGCAGGGCGCAGCTCGAGGGCGCCGGCAAGGCCGGCCAAGGGTCCTTCGCGCAGCCCGAGGAGAAGCGCGTCGATCTGCCCGCCGGCACCCTGTTTCCGGTCGAGCACACGCAGGTCCTGATCGAGGCGGTGCGCGCCAAGGCTTTGCCGCTGTGGCGCACGGTCTTTGACGGCTCCGGAGAGAGCGGCCTCTTCGGGATCTCGGCGGCCCTGGTCGAAGCCTTGGAGCCGGAAAGCAGCGTGCCCGAAGGACTGGAATCGATCAAAGGCCAGGCGTCGTGGCGCCTGCGCCTCGCCTTCTTCGACCTCGGCGGCCCCGAGGCCGCAGAGCCGGAACAGGAGCAGGCCCTGCGGATCTACGCCAACGGCGTTGTCGACGAGCTGGTCCTTGATTTCCCGGAGTTCTCGGTCCGGGCCATCCTCGAAGAGCTCGAGCCGCTGGAGACACCGGCCTGCTAGAGCAGCCTGCGTTCTTTCGAACGCAGATGAGCCGCTCTATACAATTGAAGTAGTTCAAGTTATCCGGCTCTAGGAAGGCCGGCGGTCGCTGCCGAGCAGGCCGCGGCCCTTGCGGATTGCATCGCGCCCCAGCTTATCGCGCACCTGATCCATGGCCGCCTCGACCCGTCCGCGTCGGGTCCGCTCGGGGTCGAGCAGGTCCGGGGGATCCGCCAGGTCTCCGGGCCCCAGGTCGCCGGCGCCGATGCCGATCAGGCGGAAGCGCCGGCCGTCGGCTTCCCTGGTGAGCAGCGGCAGGGCGGCGTCGTAGAGCACCTCGGCAAGCTGGCTCGGCGCGTCCAGGCGCCGGCTTCGGGTCAGCAAGCGGAACTCGGCGGTCTTGAGCTTCAGGGTGACGCTGTGCCCGGCCAGGTTCTTGCGCTTTAGCCGCCGGGACACCTTCTCGCAGAGCGGCCAGAGCCGCCCGCTCAAAGCGTCGAGGGCGGCCAGGTCGCGGTCGAAGGTGGTCTCCGCCGAGAGGCTCTTGGCCGGCTCGCGCGGGTCGACCTGCCGGGCGTCGCGGCCGTGCGAGAAGCGGTGCAGGCGGCCGCCGATCGCGCCGTAGCGGGCGATCAGCTCGGCCTCCTCGTATTGGCGGAGCTGACCGATCCTGGTGATCCCGTCGCGCTCGAGGGCCCTGCGCAGGGCCTTGCCGACGCCCCAGAGAAGGCTCACCGGCTGCTCGGCCAGAAAGCCCTCGGCCTCGGCCTCGCCGATCACGGCGAAGCCCCGGGGCTTGTCCAGGTCCGAGGCCACCTTGGCCAGGAACTTGTTGTAGCTGAGGCCGATCGAGGCGGTGATCTGGAAGGCCGCCTCGATCCTGAGGGCCAGCAGCGCCAGGGTCCGGGCCGGCGGGCCGCCGTGCAGGGCCTCGGTCCCGGAGAGGTCGAGGAAGGCCTCGTCGATCGACAGCGGCTCGACCAGGGGCGTGACCTCCTCCATCATCCGGCGGATCGCCAAGCCGGCCTCCTGGTACTTGGCCATGTCGGGCCGGATCACCACGGCGTCCGGACAGGCCTTCAGCGCCTTGAACATGGGCATGGCGGAGCGCACGCCATAGAGCCGGGCGACGTAGCAGCAGGCCGAGACCACGCCGCGCCGGCCGCCGCCGACGATCACCGGCCGCTCGGCGAGCTCAGGCCGGTCGCGCTTCTCGATGCTGGCGTAGAAGGCGTCGCAGTCGATATGCGCGATCGCCAGGCGCCCCAGCTCCGGGTGGCTCGCCAGGCGCGGCGAGGCGCAGTCCGGGCAGCGCTGCGCCACCGGGGCCTCCCGGAGCGCGCCGCAGTCCCGGCAGAGCGCGGTCATGGGAATCCGGAGCCCTCGGCGCCGCCGAGCGCGATGGGCAGCTCCTCCGGCCGCCAGAGCCAGGCCGCGCCGCGGACCCCGCTAGAATCGCCGTGCTTCGCGGCGACCACGGGCGTGGTGCAGACGTCGGAGAAGACGTAGTCCTGCAGACGCTTGGGCAGCTCGGCATAGAGCCGCTCCAGATTTGACAGGCCGCCGCCCAGGACCACCGCGTCCGGGTCGGCCAGGTTGATGACGGTGGCGAGGCCGCGGGCCAGCCGCCCGGCGTAGCGCGCCAGGCTGGCCGCCGCGGCCTCTTCCCCGGCCGCGGCGCGGGCGGCGATCTCCTCGACGGAGATTGTCTCGCCCGTCGCAATGGCGTGGTCCCGGCTCAGCCCCGGCCCGGACAGGAAGGTCTCGATGCAGCCGCGCTTGCCGCAGTAGCACGCGGGGCCCGGCCGTTCCTCGTCTGCGGGCCAGGGCAGGGGGTTGTGGCCCCACTCGCCGGCGATGGCGTGGGGGCCGACAAGTGGCTGCTGCCGGACCACCAGGCCCCCGCCAACCCCGGTCCCGAGGATCACGCCGAAGACGACCTGGGCCCCTGCGGCGGCGCCGTCGACCGCCTCCGAAAGGGCGAAGCAATTGGCGTCGTTGGCGACCCGGACCGGCCGGCCGAGGGCCTCGGCCAGGTCCCGGTCCAGGGGCTGGCCGATGATCCAGGTCGCGTTGGCGTTCTTCACCAGGCCGTTGTGCGGCGAGACCGTGCCCGGGATCCCGACCCCGACGCTGCCGGGCGCGCCGAGCTCGGCCTCCAGGCCCCGGACCAGGTCCCGGATCGCCCGGATCGTGCCCGGATAGTCGCCCTGCGGGCTCGGCCGGCGGCGGCGCAGCCGCATGCCGGCGCCGCCGTCCAGCGCTGCCGCCTCGATCTTGGTGCCTCCCAGGTCGATGCCGATCTGCATCCCTCGATCCGCCCTACGGGTCCGGCCTCCGCCCTCTACAACCCCCAGAATATCTAGTCCTTACCAATATTTAACTCCGGAGCCTTAGATGATACAGGGTAAAGCATAAAGGCACTAAGGGGCGCCTCCGCGGCCCGCTTGGGGCAATCGAGGTTTTATGCCTTGGGCTGAAAATGGTAAACAATGTCAGCCACTCGATCATCGCACGGACCACTCAAGGCGCCCGCCATGAACGACGATAACGGCAAGACGGTCCTGGTCGTGGAAGACAATGACCTAAACATGAAGCTCTTTCACGATCTTCTGGAGGCCCATGGCTACAACATCCTCCAGACCAAGGACGGCATGGAGGCGCTGCGCATGGCCCGCGAGCATCGCCCCGACCTGATACTGATGGACATCCAGCTGCCGGAGGTCTCCGGCCTGGAAGTGACCAAGTGGATCAAGGAAGACGACGATCTCAAGTCGATTCCGGTGGTGGCCGTCACGGCCTTTGCCATGAAGGGCGACGAAGAGAAGATCCGCGAAGGCGGTTGCGAGGCCTATATTGCCAAGCCGATCTCCGTGGCGAACTTCCTTGAAACCGTTGGCCGTTTCCTGAATTGAGCTGAAGTGCAGGGTCTCCGGTCATGACGGCGCGGATACTGGTCGTCGACGACGTACCCGCCAACGTCAAGCTTCTGGAGACGAAGCTGGCGGCCGAGTACTTCGACGTGCTCACGGCCAGCGACGGCCTCTCGGCGCTCGAGGTCGCCGAAGACCAGCTGCCCGACATCATTCTGCTCGACATCATGATGCCGGGGATGGACGGCTTCGAGGTTTGTCAGCGGCTCAAGGAATCGACCAAGACCCGGCATATCCCGGTGGTCATGGTCACGGCCTTGAGCGAGGTGCCGGACCGGGTCCGAGGCCTGGAATCCGGTGCCGACGACTTCCTGTCCAAGCCGGTCAACGACATCGCGCTCTTCGCCCGGGTCCGCTCGCTGCTGCGGCTCAAGATGATGACCGACGAGCTGCGGCTGCGCCAGGAGACTTCCGGCGATCTCGGGGTCTTCGAAGCTGACTACGCCGACGACGATGATCCCCGGGATGCCCGGGTCCTGATCGTCGAGAACAACGAGATGATGGCCGACCGCCTGGCCCGCTATCTCGGCGAAAGCGGCTGCACAACCGAACGCGCGGCGACCACGAGCGAGGGCTTGACCCGGGGTCGGGACGGCGACTTCGATCTGGTCATCGTGAACCTCCACGTCGGCGGCGAGGACGGCCTGAGGTTCTGCTCCCAATTCCGCTCCAACGAACAGACCCGCCACGTGCCGATCCTGTTGCTGCTGGACGATCTCGACCTGCCGCAGCTGGCCAAGGGCCTGGACATCGGCGTCACCGACTACCTGATCAAGCCGGTCGACCGTGGCGAGCTGCTGGCCCGGGTGCGCACCCAGATCCGGCGCCACCGCTATCATCACCGTCTGCGCCTCAACCTGCAGCAGTCGGTGAACATGGCCTTCACCGACCCGCTCACGGGGGTCTACAACCGTCGCTACATGTCCGCCCATCTGGATCGGAAGATCATGGAGATCGCCACGGCGGAAAAGCCCGTCTCGGTGATCCTCTTCGACATCGACCACTTCAAGGCGATCAACGACACCTATGGCCACGGCGCCGGCGATCAGGTCCTGAAGGCGCTGGCCGCGAGGGTCAGCAACAACCTGCGCAGCTTCGATCTGGTGGCCCGCTACGGCGGCGAGGAGTTCGTGGTCATCATGCCCGACACCAATGCCGAGATCGCCCTGCGGGTGGCCGACCGGCTGCGCGCCCGCGTGGCCGGAGAAGCCTTCGAGGTCGAAGGTCTGGAGGCACCCCTGGAGGTGACGGTGTCGATGGGCGTGACCACCGCTTCCGATCCGAACGAGACGGCGGACAGCCTCCTCGAACGCGCCGATCGGGCGCTGTATCAGGCCAAGAGCGACGGCCGCAACCGGGCCATCTCGGCCGAACTCGGGAGCGCCACGGAAGCCGAGAGCCCGCTCGCCTCGACCGGCTGACGGCCGGCCCGGCGGGAAACGACCCCGGCGGGAAACGACAAAGGGCCACCCAAAGGGCAGCCCTTGCTCAGGCTTCGCGATCCGCTGCGGGATCACTTCATCTTGGATTCCTTGAACAAGACGTGCTTGCGCGCGACCGGGTCGTACTTGCGCAGCTCCATCTTCTCGGTCTTGGTGCGGGCGTTCTTCTTGGTCACGTAGTAGTAGCCCGTGTCCGCCGTGCTGACCATCTTGATCAGGATCGAATTGGGCTTGGCCATGGCGTTTTCCTGCTGCGAGCGTTCTGGACGGGCCGCACGATAGTGCCTCGGCAGGCCGAGTCAAGCCTCGCCTGTCGCCGTTCCCGGGCCGCCGGCCCCGGCCAGGGCCGCCGCGAGGGCGGCGTGGGTCACCCGTCGCAGAGGCAGGCCGTCCAAAGCCGCCAGGGGCCGCCAGGCTAGGTCCTCCAACTCCCCGGACCCCCTCAGCCGGCCCTCGACGGCGACTCCGTCGGCACGGAAGAAGCGGGTGTCGAAGCGGAGCGGCGGGCCGGGCGGCGTGACCGCTCTGAAGACCAGGGAGAGGCCCCGAAAGGCGGGTCGCCGGGCCGCGGATCGGTAGCGCGACCAGACCGCCGACGAAGCGCTGACCGGGCCGGGCAGGGTGCCGTCGGTCAGCAGCAGGCCGGTCTCCTCGTGCAGCTCCCGCAGGGCGCAGCGCACCAGGGCCGGGTGGAGCGACGCGGTCGCGGCATCGGTCCCTTGTGGCAGGGTGGCGAAGCTTTCCGGCAGGCCGGAGTCCTGCCGGTCCTCGGGCTCCAAAGCACCGCCGGGAAAGACGTAGACCTCAGGCATGAAGCGGGACGAAGCCGGCCGCCGGCCGAGCAGGACTTCCGGACCCGCCTCGGTCCGGCGCAGCAGGACCAGCGAAGCCGCGTCGCGCGGCCGGGAGACAACCCGCGGCCGCTGCACGCTGTCGCTCAGTTGAAGATGACCTGGCCGGACTGCCTGGTCTTGCTGCCGGTCCTGCCGCCGGCAATCGCTTCCCGATAGAGCGTGCGGTCGGACAGCAGTCCGATCGCCACCTCGACATCGACCTCGTCCGTGCCCTCGCGCGCCGGACAGCGCGCCCTCAGGGCGTTCAGGGCCGGCGAGTCGCCCGGGTCGATGCTGACCTGGCGGACCGCCGGCGAGATCGTGTTCAGGCCCCGGCGCAGCCCGGCAATGATCTCTTCAGCGGTCTTGCCGTCGTCCTCGATGCAGATGTCCGGCAGTACGCCCCGCTTGTCCAGGGCATAGCCCGAAGGGGCGTGGAACCGCGCCCAGGTCAAGGTCAGCTCGCCGTCGTTGGGCAGCCGCAGGACCGTCTGCACGGTCCCCTTGCCATAGGAGTTGCTGCCGATCAGGACCGCCCGGCCGCTGTCCTGCAGGGCCGCGGCCACGATCTCGGAGGCCGAGGCGGAGTTGCCGTTGATCAGGACCACGACCGGCTTGCCCGCGGCCTCGTCGTCCGGCTCGGCCTCGAAGTACTGGTGGCTGTCCGGGTGACGGCCGTGAGTTGAAACAAGCCGGCCCTTGGTGACGAAGAGGTCGGAGACCTCGACCGCCTGATCGAGCAGCCCGCCCGGATTGCCCCGCAAGTCCAGAACGTAGCCGGCCAGCCCGTCGCCCAGGTCGTCGCGGGCTTCGATCAGCTTAAGGCGCAGCATCCGCGTTGTGTTCTGGTTGAAGCCGGCGATCTTGATGTAGGCCACTTTGCCCTTGAGCTTGTAGGTGATGGTCTGCGGCACGATATGGCCGCGCTTGATGTCCAGGCTGAGCGAGTCGCTGCGGTCCGGGCGCCTTACGGTCACGTTGACCGAAGAGCGCATCGGCCCCCGCAGGCGCTGCACGATCTCGCGCTGGGTCAGGCCGACCGCCGTTTCGCCGTTGATCGCCACGATGATGTCGTCGTCGCGCAGGCCGGCGCGCTCGGCCGGGGTGTTCTCCATGACGTTGAGGATGCGCACGCCTTCGTCGACGACGCGGATCCGCACACCGATGCCGCCGAAGCCCTCGCGGCTGGCGCGGTTGTTCCGGGCCTCCTCGCGGCCGGCATAGCGGGAGAAGCCGTCCAGGTCGCCGAGCACCCCGTCGAATACGGTCTCGTAGAGCGAGGCGCTGCCCTCGCTGCCCAGGCGGCGCGAATGGGTCAGTCCGATGTCCAGCGCCGCCGCGGTAAGATCGCCCCAGGCGTCGATGTCTTCCTGCCGCGGCGCCGGGAAGCTCTGCGCGACGGTGCCGTCGACCGCGACGGTCACGGTCGAATCCTGGCGCAGGATGCTGAACTTGGGATCGATGCGCGAGAGTTTCGAAAGTCCGGAGATCACGAGGTCCGGCATCGAGACCTCGTCGATGTAGACCTCGTTTATGTCCTTGTAGCCGGTCGAGAAGAGGCGCGTGGCGCTGGTCGTGCTGAAGCTCCGACCTTCTTCCTGGCTCGCGACGCAGGCGGCTGCCAGGAGGGCCATCGGAACGACGGTGGCCATGGTGGCCCGTCTGGCAAGTCGCCAAAGTGCAGCGTCAGAGTACCTCTCGACCATCACCCGGACCTCCGCCTCCCTTGATTCTGGGCGCCTAAAACCCTGAAGCGCCTCGTTGCTTGGGCGTTGGGAGCGATACTAAACTGGTAAAAAAAGTCTTACCAGTGTTATGTATGGTTAAGCTAAAATATTAATAAATCCAAAATAAGTCTAAGGCCATCGCCGGCAGGGATTCAGGAAATCATCCGCGACGGCGTCGGACTCTGGTGTTGTTCCTGGCTTGTTTGACTGGTCTCTTCTTGGGTTGTCCTTTCCGAATTGTATGGTTTGTCCGCCCTCTTCCGGCGTCGGCGGCGGCGGAGTCTTCAGCGATATGCAAGATAAGCCCTCCGGTTACTGGGCTGGCTTCGACCAGGCGGAGGGCGACCCGGTCGCCGAGGTTGTAGACCCGGCCCCAGCGCTGGCCGACCAGGCAGTGCCCGGCCTCGTCGTGCTCGTAATAGTCGTCCGGCAGCGCGCTGATCGGCACCAGCCCGTCGGCGCCGCTCTCGTCGAGCGAGACGAAGAGGCCGAAGCGGGTGACGCTGCTGATCCGGCCCGAGAAGGCCTCGCCGACCCGTTCGGCCAGGAAGGCAGCGGTGAAGCGGTCCACGGCGTCGCGCTCGGCCGCCGCGGCCCGGCGCTCGGTCGACGAGATGTGCGCGCCGATCTCCGTGAAGGCCGCCGCCTGCTCGCCCGGCAGGCCGTCCCTGCCCAGTCCCAGGGCCGAGATCAGCGAGCGGTGCACCAGCAGGTCGGCATAGCGCCGGATCGGCGAGGTGAAGTGGGCGTAGCGGGTCAGCGCCAGGCCGAAGTGGCCGAGGTTGCGCGGGCTGTAGGCCGCCTGGCTCTGGCAGCGCAGGACCAGTTCGTTGACCAGAGGCTCCTCGGCGCCGCCGCGGACCTGCTCCAGCAACCGGGTGAAGAGCTTCGGCCGCAGCACCTGGCCGCGGGCCAGGCGCAGGTCCAGGGTCTCCAGGAACTGCCGCAGGGCCTCTACCTTGACCGGGTCCGGGCCGTCGTGGACCCGGTAAAGGCAGGGGCGCTGGCGCGATTCCAGGGTCTCCGCCGCGGCGACGTTGGCGGCGATCATGAACTCCTCGATCAGGCGGTGGCTGTCCAGCCGCTCGCGTGCCTCGATCGCGGCGACCCGGCCCTTGGCATCGAGCATGACCCGCCGCTCGGGCAAGTCCAGGTCCAGGGTGCCGCGCCGCTCGCGCGCCCGCAGAAGCGCCGCGTAGGCGCCGTAGAGCGGCTTGATGACCTCGTCCAGCAGGGGCGCGGTGGTCTCGTCAGGCCGGCCGTCGATCGCCGCCTGGACCTGGGTGTAGGTCAGGCGGGCGGCGGAGCGCATCAGGCCGCGGAAGAACCTGTGCGTCTTGATGCGGCCCTGGGAGTCGAGCCTCATCTCCACCGCCAGGCAGCCACGCTCCTCCTTGGGCCGCAGCGAGCACCAGCCGTTGGAGAGCGCCTCCGGCAGCATGGGGACCACCCGGTCGGGGAAGTAGACCGAGTTGCCGCGCTCCCGGGCGCTGCGGTCGAGGGGGCTGTCAGCGGTCACGTAGTGGGCCACGTCGGCGATCGCGACCAGGACCCGCCAGCCCCCGCCTCTGCCCGACGCGCCTCTTCCGGACTCCGGGGCGGCCCAGACCGCGTCGTCGAAGTCGCGGGCGTCTTCGCCGTCGATGGTGACCAGCGGGATCTGCCGGAGGTCCTCGCGCTCGCCCAAGGAGGGCGGCCCGGCGGTCTCGGCCTGCTTCAGGGCGTCCTTGGGAAAGTCGATCGGGATGCCGTGCTCGAAGAGCGAGATCAGGCTCAATGAGCCCGGGCCGCTGAGCCGCTCGACGACCCGGACCTGCGGCAGGCCCAGGCGGTTGCCGCCGCGCAGCAGCTCGGCCAGGACCAGGTCGCCGTTCCTGGCGCCGCCGGCGTCCTCGGGCCGCAGCACGAACTCTCGCTTGGCCCGCTTGTCGGTCGGCACCAGGCGGCCTTCGGCGACCTTGGGGCGGTAGATCCCAAGGACCCGGCGCGGCGCGGCGCCGACCACGCGCATGGGCCGGGCCTCGTAGAGGCCCTCGCCGACTGCCTTAAGGCGGGCCAGGACGCGCTCGCCCTCGCCCAGGCTGGGATGGCCACCGGGGAAGGGGGCGATGTAGATCGTCGGCGGCGGGGCGTCGTGGCTCCAGCCGGCCGGGCGGCCGAGCAACTCGCCGTCCGGGTCGCGGCCGATCGCTTCGATCACGGTGACCGAGGGCAGGCGGCCCGGAGCGACGACCCGGCGCTTGCGGTCGCGCTCGATGTGGCCTTCGGCGGCCAGCTCCTTGAGCAGGGCCTTGAGCGCGATGCGCTGCTGGCCCTTCAGCTGGAAGGCGCGGGCGATCTCGCGCTTGCCGACCCGGCCGTCTTGCTCGCGGATGAAGGCGAGGACCTCGTCCTTGCTCGGAAAGGGCGCCGGCTGGCGCTTCGCGGCGGCCACGCCAGGGCCTATTCGGCGGCCTCGGCGGCGGCGGACCCGGTTTTCGCTGCCTGACCCGTCTCCTCGGCGGGCTTCTCGGCGGTCCCGCTCTTGCTGGTCTTCTTGCCCGCGGCCTTTCTGGCTCCGGTCTTCTTGGCCGCCGTCTTTTTCGCTGCTGCCTTCTTGGTGCCCGTCTTCTTGGCCGCGGCTTTCTTGGCGCCCGTCTTCTTTGCGGCAGTCTTCTTCGCGGCGGGCTTCTTGCCTTTCTTCGCCGCCTGCGCCTCCAGGAGCTCGAGCGCCTGCTCGAGGGTGATGTCCTCGGTGGTCAGGTGGTCGGGCAGGGTGGCGTTGATCTTGCCGTGCTTGGCATAGGGGCCGTAGCGGCCCTTGTGCAGGGTGACCGGCTTCTGGTCGTCCGGGTGCTCGCCCAGGGTCCGGAGGGCCGTGCTCTGGCGCCGCGCCGGCGCCTCGGCGATCAGGACCACGGCGCGGTTGAGCCCGATGGTCAGGACGTCGTCGTCTTCGGCCAGGGTCTTGTAGGCCGACTTGTGCTTGACGTAGGGCCCGTAGCGGCCGATCCCGGCCAGGATCGGCTCTCCGGTCTCGGGATGCGGGCCGACCTCGCGCGGCAGGGCGAGCAAGGCCAGGGCGGTCTGCAGGTCGATCTCCATCGGGCTCATGCCCTTGGGCAGAGAGCAGCGCTTCGGCTTCTCCGCGCCCTTCTCCTTGGAGGCTTCGCCCAGCTGCAGGTAGATCCCGAAGGGCCCCTTGCGCACCGTGACCGGCAGCCCGGTCGCTGGATCCTTGCCCAACTCGCGCGGGCTGGCCAGGCAGGCCTCGGCCGCGGCCTCCTCGCCGTTGATCACCGCCAGGGAGCGGGTGTAGCGGCAGTCCGGGTAGTTGGAGCAGCCGATGAAGCCGCCAGTCTTGCCGATCTTCAGGCCCAGGCGGCCCTCGGAGCAGGCCGGACAGACCCGCGGGTTGTGCCCGGGCTTCTCCGGGTCGACCGGGAAGAAATGGGGCCCCAGCTCGGCGTCCAGCGATTCGATGACGTGGGTGATCCGCAGGTCCTTGGTCTCGTCGACCGCGGCCTTGAAGCCGGACCAGAAGTCCTTCAGCAGCTCCTGCCAGGACAGCCGGCCGTCGGAGACCGCGTCCAGCTTGCCCTCCAGGTCGGCGGTGAAGCCATACTCGACGTAACGTGTGAAGAAGCTGCTCAGGAAGGCGGTGACCATGCGGCCGCGGTCCTCGGGGTAGAAACGCCGCTTTTCCAGCCGCACGTAGTCGCGGTCCTGCAGCACCTGGAGGATCGAGGCGTAGGTCGAGGGCCGGCCGATGCCCAGCTCCTCCAGCTTCTTGACCAGGCTGGCCTCGGTGAAGCGCGGCGGCGGCTGGGTGAAATGCTGCTCGGGCAGGACCTTGCGGCGCGACACCGCCTCGCCCTCCTTCATCTGCGGCAGGCGGCGGTCGTCGCCCTCACCGTCGCGCGGGCTGTCGTCGCGGCCCTCCTGGTAGAGCGTGAGATAGCCGTCGAAGGCCACCACCGAGCCGGTCGCCCGCAACCATGCGGCGCCATCCTTGGGCGCCCGGCCGTCGACGGCGATGTCGACCGCGACCTGGTCCAGGCGGGCGCTCTCCATCTGGCTCGCCAGGGTCCGCTTCCAGATCAGCTCGTAGAGCTTGACCCCGTCGGCGTCGAGCCAGGGCGCCAGGTCCGAGGGCCGACCGGTGATGTCGGTCGGGCGGATCGCCTCGTGCGCCTCCTGGGCGTTGCGCGCCTTGGCCTTGTAGACTCGGGGCGCCTCCGGCAGGTAGGCCGGGCCGAAGCGCTCGCCGATGGTCTCGCGGATCCCGGCGATGGCCTCGTTCGAGATCTGCACGCCGTCGGTCCGCATGTAGGTGATCAGGCCGACCACCTCGCCGCCCAGGTCGACGCCCTCGTAGAGCTTCTGGGCGGTGCGCATGGTCCGGGTCGCGCTGAAGCCGAGCTTGCGCGAGGCCTCCTGCTGCAGGGTCGAGGTGGTGAAGGGCGGCGGCGGGTTGCGCCGGACCTGCTTGCGTTCGATCTTTTCGATCTCGAAGCCCAGGGCCTGCTCCAGCCGCCCGGCGGCCGCCTTGGCGCTGGCCTCGTCGCCGAGGTCGAACTTGTCGAGCTTCTTGCCGTCCAGGTGGCTGAGCCGCGCCGTGAAAGGCGCGCCGGCGGCGCTGGCCAGCTCGACGTCGATGGTCCAGAACTCTTGCGGCTTGAAGACCTCGATCTCGGCCTCGCGCTCGCAGATCAGCCTGAGGGCGACCGACTGAACGCGCCCGGCCGAGCGGCTGCCGGGCAGCTTGCGCCAGAGCACCGGCGACAGGGTGAAGCCGACCAGATAGTCCAGCGCGCGGCGCGCCAGATAGGCGTCGATCAGCTCACGGTTCAGGTCACGCGGATGCTCGAAGGCATCGAGCACGGCGTTCTTGGTGATCTCGTTGAAGACGACGCGGCTGACCTCGACCCCGCCCAGGGCCTTGCGCCGGTTCAGCTCCTCGGCGATGTGCCAGGAGATCGCCTCGCCCTCGCGGTCGGGGTCGGTCGCGAGGTAGAGCTTGGCGGCGCGCTTGACGGCGTCGGCGATCTCCTTCAGCCGCTTCTCCGAGCGGTCGTCGACCTGCCAGTCCATGGCGAAGCCTTCGTCCGGCCGGACCGAGCCGTCCTTGGGCGGCAGGTCGCGCACGTGGCCGTAGCTGGCCAGCACCTCGAAGCTGCTGCCCAGGTACTTGTTGATCGTCTTCGCCTTGGCCGGCGATTCGACGATCACGACGCTCTTGCGCGATCCTGTCCTGCTGGAGTCAGGCATGCCTTGACGATCCGAGCTCCGTCTCTCGGGCACGCACGGGTTCAGCCCGTGTCGTCGCCATCCATCGAAAGCGATACGCGGTTCCCGGGATGCCGGACGACTCGCCCGGCCAACTCAAGTTCCAAGAGGACCCGGTTAACCATTGCGGCTGACAATTGGGCCTGGCGTGCCACTTCGTCAAGCAGTACCGGCGAAGGTCCTAGCAATTGCTTAACGATATCACGCGCCTCGGTGGCCTCGTCCTGGCCGGGTTCGGGCGCCTCGGGCACCGGACCGGGCCCGGTTTCGGGCCGAATCCGCCGCTCGGCCAGGAAGCCTTCCAGAGTCTCCAGGACATCCTCGGCGGATTCGGTCAGCACCGCGCCCTGGCGGATCAGGTGATTGCAGCCGCGCGCCCGGGGGTCGAGGGGCGAGCCGGGCACGGCGAAGACCTCGCGGCCCTGCTCCAGCGCCAGGCGCGCCGTGATCAGCGAGCCCGAGCGCGGCGCCGCCTCGACCACCAGCACCCCGAGCGAAAGCCCAGAGATCAGGCGGTTGCGGCGGGGGAAGTGGCGCGCCTGGGGCACCAGGCCGGCCGGCATCTCCGAGACCACCGCCCCGCGGTCGCGGACGGCTTCGTAGAGCGCCGCGTTCTCGCGCGGGTAGACCACGTCGGGACCCCCGGCCAGGACCGCCACGGTGCCGCCGTCCAGGGCGCCTTCGTGGGCCGCGGTGTCGATGCCGCGGGCCAGGCCCGAGGTGACGACCAGCCCGGCTTGGCCCAGGTCGGCGGCGAGCTGCTTGGCGAAGCGGCGGCCGTTGGCCGAGGCGTTGCGGGCGCCGACGACGGCGAGAGCGCGCCGATTCGGCAGGGCCGGGTCGCCGAGCACGCTGAGCACCGGCGGCGGGTCGTCGATCGCCGCCAGGGCCGGAGGATAGTCCGGATCAGATAGCGTAAGGACCCGCGCGCCCAGGGCCTCCAGGGCGTCCAGCTCGCGCTCCGCCTCGTCCGGCGGGCAGAGCCGGACCGGTCGCCGGCGGCCGCCCCGGCGGGCCAGCTCCGGCAGGGCCTCTAGCGCCGCCGCGGCGTTGCCGAACTGCGCGAGCAGCCGCCGGCAGGTGATCGGCCCGACGTTCTCGCTGCGGATCAGGCGCAGGAACGCGATCCGGCCGGCTCTGGAGTCCTCGGCGGCGGATGAGACCATAACGTGAACGTGACGCCGAGCCGGAGGCTCGTCAAGGGCGAGCCGCTTCGCCTTGGCCTCGCCGCAAAGGCCCTTCATCTTGACTCGCGCGCTCTGCGGGGCTGTGGCCGGGGTGGGCTTGTGGCAGGCTGGTGGCGGGATGACAAAGCGGCCAATGCAGGACCGGTCTCGTTTCGAGCTTCTCGCGCCCTGGGCGGTGGTCGCCTTGGCGCTGCTCCTCTCGGGCTGCTCGCCCCTGCGCGGCTGGGAGGCGATGCAGGTCGCTCAGGACATCGCCGCGGCCGGAGGTCCCAGCGGACTCAAGGAGTCGCGGCCGCCGCCGAAGCGCCGCAGTGTGACCTACAAGGTCGATCACCGCCGCTCGGCCGGCGACCTCTATCTGCCGGGCGACCGGGCCGAGGCCGGTCTGGTCCTTGTCCCCGGCGCGGCGGTCAACGGCAAGGACGATCCCAAGTTCGTCGCCTTCGCCGAATCCCTGGCCCGGGCGCGCTTCGCGGTGCTGGTGCCGGAGATCCCGAACCTGCGCCAGCTCAAGGTCCGGGCGACCGACGCCCGCAAGATCGCCGACGCGGCCCGTCACCTCGCGAGCTTCGCCGCGGCGGGGGAGGGCGCGCCGGTCGGTGTGGTGGCGGTCTCCTACGCCGCCGGGCCCGCGGTGATGGCGGCGGCGGCACCCGACGCCCGCGACCGCATCCGCTTCGTCGCGGCCATCGGCGGCTACTACGACCTGGAGGCGGTCATCACCTTCTTCACCGCCGGCGTCTATCGCGACGCGCCCGATGGCCCCTGGCAGGCGGCCGATCCCAACCCCTACGGCAAGTGGGTCTACCTGCGGTCCAACAGCGACTTCATCTCCCTGCCGCGGGACCGGCGCCTGCTGCAGGAGATGGCCGAGCGCAAGCTGGACGACCTGCGGGCCGACATCTCCCATCTTGCCGCGGGGCTCAGCCCCGAGGGGCGCTCGATCTACGCCCTGCTGCAGAACCGCGACCCGGCCGAGGTCGGGCGCCTGATTTCGGTCCTGCCGCAGCGCGTGCGCGCGGAGATCCGCGCGCTCGACCTGAAGAATCTCGATTTTTCAGATGTCTCGGCGAGGATCCTGCTGATCCACGGCAGGGACGACAAGATCATCCCCTACAGCGAGAGCCTGGCCCTGGCCGCCGCCGCCGGCGAGGACAAGGCGGAGCTCTTCCTGGTCGACAACCTGGCCCATGTCGACCTGGGCCCCGGCAGCCTCGACGACCAGTTCACCCTCTGGCGCGCGGCCTACCGCCTGCTGGAGGAGCGCGACGACGCGCCGGCGCCGGCACTGCCGGCGGCTCTGGCGAGCACGGACTGAAGCCGGGCTTGCGGAGCCAACGCCGCCCCAGTGTGGTGGATCCTAAGTTCGTTGCATCTAGGATCGCTTTTGCGGTCGTCTGGGTAGGAAGCGTCGCGCGGGCGATGCCGTCGCATCGTCAAGCGGCGCTGACGCCCTCCAGAGGGCGGCAAAAGCGACCCTTCGGGCGGCCTTGCAGGCCCCTCGGTCGTCGTTGCGCGGCTCTCGTAATGCGCCAGCATCACCACGACCCGCGCGCCTCGCCGAGACCCCTGCAAGGCCGTCCTAGATACAAGGAACTTAGGATCCACCACACTAGAGGCCGTAGCGATCGACCGCCGCCATGTCCCAGTCCATGCCGAGGCCGGGGCCGCGGGGGGTGACGCAGCCGTCGGCGAGAACCGGTGGCTCGGCGATCACCGGGCTCGCGAGGTCCAGGTACTCCAGGTAGTGCGCCAGGGGCGTGACCGGCAGGACGTGGGCGCTGGCCTCGATGAAGAGGTGGCTGGAGACCGGGATCGCGGCCGCCTCGGCCTGGCCCATGGCCCGCAGCCAGCCGGTGATGCCGCCGATCTTCATCAGGTCCGGCATGCAGAGGTCGCAGGCGCCCGCCGCGATGGCGTGGGCCATGTCGGCGGCGAACCACCAGTTCTCGCCGGTCTGGACCGGGACCGCAGAGCCCTCCCGGACCCGGGCGTGGCCGGCCAGGTCCTCGGCCGGCACCGGCTCCTCGACCCAGGTCAGGTCGAAGCGCTCCAGGGCGGCGATCCGGCGCAGGGCCTCGGGCGCGGTCAAGGACTGGTTGTAGTCGACCATCAGCCGGACCTCGGGCCCGATGACCTCGCGGACCCCGGCGACGTTCTCCAGGTCCCAGGCCAGGTCGCCGACGCCGATCTTGATCTTGATCGCGCGGAAGCCCTGCTCGAGGCTGCCCTCCAGGGCCGCGCGGTCGGCCACCGGGTCGACCACGCCGTAGCTGTCGTAGGCCGGCACCGGCCCGACCCGGCCGCCCAGCAGCGCGACCACCGGCTTGCTCAGGGCCCGGCCCTGGAGGTCCCAGAGCGCCATGTCGAGCCCCGAGAGGGCCATGCCGACCAGGCCCTGGCGGCCCATCAGGCGGAAGCGCGCCTCCAGGTCCTTGTAGAGCGCCGCGGGCGCGGCGGGCTGACCCTTGATCACCGCCTCCAGGTCGCCGAGGAAGGCGGCCAGGGCGCGCAGGGTCAGGGTGCTGTAACCGAAGATCCAGGCGCGGCCGGTCACGCCCTGCTCCGACTCCACGTCGAGCAGGAGCAGCGGCGCGTTCGGGATCGAGCCCGAGGCGGTCCTGAGCGGTCGGGCCAGCGGCGCGGCGACGGCGCGGGTGGTCAGCGCGCGGAAGGTCAATTCGGCGGTCTCGGACATGGCGGGCTCCCGGCTCCGGAAAGTGAGGTTGCCACCGGTCTAAGGCATTATCCGATCAGATGGAAACGCTTCGCGATCCCGCTGGCCGGATGCAATACCAGGGAGCGTCGATAGTGACCTGCGCTAGTCCTGCTGGAGCCGGACTGACCTGAAGACCTCCAGCGCCCAGTCTCGGCCTTCGGTGGCGGTCTCGTAGGTGAAGGTCAGGAGGCAGAGCTGCCCTTTGCCGCCGCCATCCTTGCCGATGCAGGCCTGGAAGTGCCAGCAGCGCCCGTCCTCGGCCTCGCTCTCGCTGCCCCAGCCCGTCAAGCCCTCGCCGTCGTAGGTCGCGCAGAAGCCTCGACCGCGGTGCTCCGCTTCCATCTCGCGCACCGTGTCCGCCGCCGGGCTTGCCTCGGGGGTCTTGGCTTCGAAGGTATAGCTGCTGAGATTGAGGGCGCGCTCGCCATGGGCCAGGACCGTCGTGCCTTCGTCGCCCTCGTCGTCGAGTTCGCGGAAGTAGCCGGGCATCACCAGGCTCCAGCCGCCGCCGAAGGGGCGCCGGTGCTGGCCGCGGCGGAATCCGATGCCCTCGGCCTTGGGCAGCTGCCCGGTCTCGTCGCTGGACAGCAGGTCCCTGATCTCGGCGATCTCCGCGACCGGCAGGCCGATCGACGGATCGAGCTTCCGGGCCCGGCCGAAGCATTCCACGGCCAGCTCGTAGAGCTGTTGCTCCGCCTCGTCGACCGGCGGGGTCCAGGGCAGCTCGGTCCAAGCAAGGACCAGGGCGCAGTCGCGCCAGTAGGCGGCGTCGGCCGGATGGTTCCACCAGGGAAAGAAGGCGGCGGCCAGGCTCTCGGCCCGCTCGCCTTCGGCGGCAGCCAGGGCTTCGAACCAGCCCCGGTCCCAGAAGCCCAGCGGCGAATAGGCGAATTGCTCCGTGACCAGGTGGTAGTGAAGCGGCATGGACAGGGCGATCTGGCCGATCTCGCCGTCATGTCGTTCGAGAAGAAGGTTTGCGAGGCCCTTCAGCCAGGCCAGCATCTCCTGCTGCAGCGCGCCGAAGTCGCGGCTCTCGTGATAGCCGGTCTCGTCGCCTTCGTCTTCGTCGTGGTCGCTCCAGTCCCAGTCGATCCCGGCGACCGGTCCGATCGCCTCGATCAGCTCGACCAGCATGGCGTGGTAGCCGGGCCCCACGGTCGAGGTGTTGGCCGAGACCGTGAGTTCGCCGTCGTCGCCGAAGCCGAAGTCCACCGCCTCGGCGGCCGGGTGGAAGGTCACCTCCATGCCGCCCTCGTGGGCCTGGAAGTGCAGCAGGCGGTGTTGAAGCGGATCCGGGACAGCCTGGAAGATCGCCTCCTGCAGCCGGCGGCAAAGCTCGGCATGGCTCGGCTTGCGGCGCAGCAGTCCGCGGCCCCGGGCGCTGCCATGGATCAGGAAACCGAGCCCCATCCTTTCGGCCTTTCCTTGCTCTGCGGGCGGACGGCAACGCCGGCGAGGCTAGGACCGGCCGGTGAAGATCCCTTTAACCATAGCCGGCCTTCGCTAAAGCCGGTCACGCTTTCTTGCCGGCGCCGATCTTCGGCTCCTCGCCCTTCAGCAGGCGGCGCAGGTTGCTCAGGTGCCGCGACCAGACCAGCACCGCCAGGATCGCCGCCATCTGGACCAGCTGCAGGTCGCCCAGGAAGAGCCAAGCGAAGGCCGGCCCGGCGGCCAGGGCGATCAGCGCCGCCAAGGAGGAATAGCGGAAGGTCGCGGCGATCAGCAGCCAGGTCAGGCAGCAGGCGATGCCGACCGGCCAGGCGATCGCCAGCAGCACGCCCAGGGTGGTCGCCACGCCCTTGCCGCCCTTGAACTTCAGCCAGAGCGGGAAGAGGTGGCCGAGGAGCGCGCCGTAGCCGCCCATGATGGCCATGTCCGGTCCCCAGGCCCCGGCGACCAGGACCGCGGCCGCGCCCTTGCCGCCGTCGAGCAGCAGGGTCGCCGCCGCCAGGCCCTTGCGCCCGGTGCGCAGCACGTTGGTCGCCCCGATGTTGCCGGAACCGATGGCCCGGATGTCCCCCAGGCCGGCGATCCGGGTCAGCAGCAGCCCGAAAGGCACCGCTCCCAGAAGATAGCCGCCGATCAGCGCCGCGGCGAGATAGGGACCGGAAAACTCCCAGGAGATCGGATCGGGCATGGGGGCGGGTCGGCTGTGATGGCAGAGCGAGCTTAGGTAATGATCTGTGGTTTCGGACGCTTGGGCAACCGTGACGTCCGGCCCCCAAGGCACGCAAATCAAGGCTACAAGGCTGTCAATCGGCCTGGAAGATCGTCCGCCCGTCGACCACCGTGCGCAGCACCCGGCCCTGGACCGGGTGGTTCTCGAAGGGGGAGTTCTTGGACTTGCTGCGGAAGGAGTCGGGGTCGAGGCGGCCGGCGAGCTCCAGGTCGAAGAGGACCAGGTCGGCCGGGGCGCCCACGGCCAGCCGGCCGGCCTTGAGGCCGAGGATCTCGGCCGGGGCGAGGCACAAGCGGCGCAGCAAATCGAGCAGGGAGAGCTCGCCCTTGTGGACCAGCTCCAGGGAGAGGGGCAGCAGGCTCTCCAGGCCGACGATGCCGGCGTCGGCGGCCTCGAAGGGCAGGCGCTTGGAGTCCTGGTCGTGGGGGCTGTGGTCGCTGGCGACCGCGTCGATGACGCCGCTGGCGACCGCCTTGGCGACGGCCCGGCGATCGTCCTCGCTGCGCAGGGGCGGGACGACCTTGGCGAAGGTCCGGTAGTCGCCGACCGCGTTCTCGTTGAGGGTGAAGTAGTGCGGCGCGGTGTCGCAGGTCACCGGCAGGCCGCGCGCCTTGGCCGCGGCGATGGCCTCGACCGCGGCGGCGGTGGAGACCTGGGCCGCGTGGTAGCGGCCGCCGGTCATCTCGACCAGGCGCAGGTCGCGCTCGATCATCATGACCTCGGCCAGCGGCGGGATGCCGGGCAGGCCGAGGCGGGTCGCCAGCTCGCCGGCGTTCATGGCGCCGCGCGACAGCGCTGGCTCCTGGGCGTGCTGGACGATGGTCACGCCGAAGGTCTTGCCGTAGGCGAGCGCCCTGCGCAGGACCATGGCATCGGCGACCGGCTTCAGGCCGTCGGTGAAGCCGACCGCCCCGAACTCCTTCAAGAGGCCGAGCTCGGTCAGCTCCTTGCCCTCCAGGCCGCGGGTCAGGGCGGCGTAGGTGTAGACCTTGACCAGCTTGGTCTCGCGCGCCCGGCGGGCGACGTACTCGACCCCGGCGACGTCGTCGACCACCGGCTCGGTGTTGGGCAGGGCGGCCAGCGAGGTAACGCCGCCGGCCGCCGCCGCGGCGCTGCCGGTCTCGATGGTCTCCTTGTGCTCCTCGCCCGGCTCGCGCAGCTGGACCCGCAGGTCGACCAAGCCCGGCGCCAGGCAGTCGCCGCCGCAGTCGGTGGTCTCGATCCCCTCGGGCACGCCGTCGAAGACCCGGGGCCCCAGGTCGACGATGACCCCGTCCTCGACCAGGACGTCGCCGACCACGTCGAGGCCGCTCTCCGGATCGAGCAGGCGGGCGTTGAGGTAGGCGCTGCGGTGCTTCGGCATAGGACTAGGGGCGCCTGTTTGTGCCGACCGGGTCACCCCCACCCCGACCCTCCCCCATCAAGGGGGAGGGGGAAATGAGATAGCCCGCCGTCTTGTACCCTCCCCCCTTGTGGGGGAGGGATAGGGAGGGGGGTAAGACTTGCATCATCGTTTCCAGACCCTACGCATTCGTCTGCAAGCCACGGGTCAGGGCGTCGAGGCAGGCCATGCGCACGGCGACGCCCATCTCGACCTGCTCGCGGATCAGGGAGCGGTCGATGTCGTCGGCCAGCTCGCTGTCGATCTCGACGCCGCGGTTCATCGGCCCGGGGTGCATGACCAAGGCGTCGGGCTTGGCATTCTTGAGCTTCTCCCGGTCCAGGCCGAAGAAGTGGAAGTACTCGCGGATCGAGGGCACGTAGCTGCCCTGCATGCGCTCGTTCTGCAGGCGCAGCATCATGACGATGTCGCAGTCCTTCAGGCCCTCGCGCAGGTCGAAGTAGGGGGTGACGCCCAGGCGGTCGATGGCGCTGGGCATCAGGGTCGGCGGCGCGATGACCCGGACGCGCGCGCCCAAGGTGTTCAGCAGGTGGATGTTGGAGCGGGCGACCCGGCTGTGGCTGATGTCGCCGCAGATCGCCACCTCCAGCCCCGCGATGATGCCCCGGCGGCGGCGGATGGTCAGCGCGTCCAGCAGGGCCTGGGTCGGGTGCTCGTGGCTGCCGTCGCCAGCGTTGATCACCGCGCAGTTGACCTTCTCGGACAAGAGCTTCACCCCGCCCGAGTCCGGATGGCGGACGATCAGCACGTCGGGGTGCATGGCGTTCAGGGTCATGGCGGTGTCGATCAGGGTCTCGCCCTTTTTGATCGACGACCAAGCCACTGACATGTTGATGACGTCGGCGCCCAGGCGCTTGGCCGCCAGCTCGAAGGAGGTCCGGGTCCGGGTCGAGCTCTCGAAGAAGAGGTTGATCACCGTCCGGCCGCGCAGCAGCTCCTGCTTCTTCTCGGCGGCACGGCTGACCTCGACGTAGCCCTCGGCCAAGTCGAGCAGGAAGAGGATTTCCGGCGGGGAAAGCCCGGCGATGCCCAGCAAATCGCGATGCGGGAAACGGCTGGCGAGGGCGTCGGACTCGGGCGTGCTCATTAAAGGCGTCTTATGACATCGCCACGCCGGGGGCGCAAGACGGTGAGGCGGGTGATTTGGTTCTTCTCTTCTGTCATGCCCGGACTTGATCCGGGCATCCATGGTGCCGCTTGCGCGATGGATCCCCGGGTCAAGCCCGGGGATGACAGTGAGGAGGAAAGGCGCGCGCCGACCTGACTCATCCGGTGGCGAAGCGGTCGGGACGGAAGGGGGCGAGCAGCTCCACCTCGGCGCCGTCGAGGAGTTCCATGGCGGTGAAGCGGCCGACCGCCGGGGCCAGGGTGATGCCGCTGTGCATGACTGCCAGGTAGAGGCCTTCGATCCCGGGCAGCGGGCCGATCGCCGGCAGGCCATCCGCGGGGATCGGGCGCAGGCCGACCGAGACATGCTCCATTTCCAGGCGCTCGCTGCCGGTCAGGGCCGCCTTGATCCGGTCGATCAGGCGCTGGCCCTCGGCCTCCGGATCGTTGGGCGCCGGGCCGCCGCCGAAGGACTCGCCGGCGACCAGGCGGCCGTCCGGATCCTGCTTCATGTGAAGGCCCGGCGATTCGACCACCCGGCCGAGCAGCGGGGGCATCGGCCGGCTGTGGACCAGCAGGCCGGGCGAGGACCGCAGCGGCAGATCGAAGCCGAGGCGCGCCGCCAGGCCGGCGCTGGCCACCCCGGCGGCCAGCACCACCTGGTCGGCCTCCAGGTTGCCCGCCGCGGTTCTGAGGCCGGCGACCCGTCCATCGGAAGCTCGAAATTCAGAGACTTCGCAGCCGATCTTGATCTCGGCGCCGAAGGCCTCGGCGCCGGCCAGCAGCGCCTCGGTCGCGGCGACCGGGTTGAGAGCGCCTTCGCAGGCGGAGAAGACCGCGCGCTCGGGCGGCGCCCTCAGCTTGGGCTCCAGGGCCCGGATCTCGTCGCGTCCGACGACCCGTAGGTCATAGCCCCAGCTCGCGTGCTGCCGGACCAGGGGGTCGATCTCGTCCTCTTCCAGGTCCCAGTTGAGGCCGCCGCCCCAGGTCACGACCAGGCGGCCGGCCAGCTCCGCCTCCAGGCGGCGGTACTCCTGCAGCCCGAGCATGCGCAGGTCGTAGTAGGGCTTGGGGTTGCGGAAGGAGGCGTTGATCCAGGCGAAGGAGGCCCCCGTGGCCTCGCCGGCGGGCGGGCCGCGGTCGACGACGGTCACCTTGGCGCCGCGCCGGGCCAGGTGATAAGCGATGGCGGCGCCGAGGATCCCGGCGCCGACGACGAGGACGTGCTGTCCCTTGCGGCTCATGAGCTCAGCTATCGCACCCGCCGCAAGCTCGGCGCAAGGACGATGGCGGGTGGCCGTCAGCCTAGGCGCTGGCGCAGGCGGGCGATGTGGGCGGGGCCGACCTCGCAGCAGCCGCCGACCACCTTGGCGCCGGCCAGGACCCAGTCCGCGGCGTATTCGGCATAGGTGAAGGGATCGAGGTCGCGGCGCAGGCCCAGGGCGGCGATGCCGTCCTCAACGTAGTCCCAGTCCTTGGGCACCGCGGCGAAGGCGTTAGCGAAACCGCCGGCGATGCCGCCGCGCGCGGCCGCGATTTCGGAAAGCTCGGGCATGGCGACGGAGATGCTCTCCGGCGCGCAGCAGTTCGCGAGGAAGCCGCTGACCGGCAGGTCCTGCAGCGCCGCCGCGGCGTCGGCGACCGTCTCGCCGCTGCGCAGGCGGGGGCTGCCGCCGTCCTCCAGGGTCCAGGCGACCCAGACCGGCTTGCCGGTCGCGGCCGCGCCGCTCGCCGCCGCCCGGGCCTCCGCGGCGCTGGACATGGTCTCGCAGAGGAAGACGTCGACGAAGGGCGCCAGGACCTCGGCCTGCTCGCGGTAGAGCGGCTCTGTCTCCTCGAAGGGCGCGACCCGGTCGGGGCGGTAGCTGCCGTGCAGCGGCGGCAGGGAGCCGGCGATCAGGACCTCGGCGCCGGACTCGTCCCGGGCCCAGCAGGCCAGCTCGCCGGCCGAGCGGTTGAGCTCGTGGAAGCGCTCGGCCATGCCGTTCTCTTCCAGGCGGGGCCGGATGGTCGAATAGCTGTTGGTGGTGATGATCCGGGCGCCGGCGGCGATGTAGTCCAGGTGCACCGCCAGGACCTTGGCCTGCGCCGAGACCAGGGCATAGGCGGACCAGAGCGGATGGCGCTTCAGCCCGCGGTGGCGCAGCTCCTGGCCTAGCCCGCCATCCAGCACCACCACGCCCTCGGGCAGGGCAAGCTCGGGAACTCCGTCCATCGCGCCTCTCTATACCTCTTGGCATAAGTTGCCCGAGAATAACGGCGGGGATGAGGCAAGGCCAGAAACCTTTCCAGGGCAGGGCGACGGGGCCGACGCGGCTCCGCTTGACAAGGCCCCGGCGACGGAGGATCTGGAGCGGGTTTCACATCCGGGGCCTTGCATCGGGGAGGGGGCTTGCCTCAGGACAACGACAGCGGAAACGCAAAGGGCGGCAACCTCGCCTTCGTGGTGACCCTGGGCGCCCTGGCCGCGGTCTCGGCGACCACGGTCGACGTCTGCCTCCCGGCCCAGCCCGAGATCGCCCGTTCATACGGCGCCGCGCCGGCGGCGGGCGCGGCCCTGGTCAGCGCCTACCTGCTCGGCTACGGCCCGGGGCAGCTGCTCTGGGGGCCGCTGGCCGACCGCTTCGGCCGCCGGCCGCCGCTGTTCCTTTCGCTCGCCGGCTTCATCCTGGCCAGCGTGGTCTGCGCCCTGGCCGGCAGCTTCGAGGTGCTGCTGCTGGCCCGCGGCGTCCAGGGGCTCCTCGGTGCCGCCTCGCCGGTGATCGCCCGGGCGATCGCCCGCGACCAGGGCGGTGGCGCGGCCAGCGCCTCGCTGATCTCGGCCATGACCATCGTCCTGGGCGGCGCGCCCCTGCTGGCGCCGGCGATCGGCTCCGGGCTGCTGGTGCTCTTCGAATGGCCGGCGATCTTCTGGTTCCTGGCGCTCTTCGGCGTGCTGACCGCGCTCTCGGCCTATCTCGTGCTGGCCGAGAGCCTGCCGCCGGCCAAGCGGAGATCGCTGTCGCCGGCCGGGCGACTGGGCGACGCCCGCCGGCTCTTCGCGGCGCGCGATTTCCGGGTCGGGATCGGGATCTCGGCATCGATCTTCGCCGGCTACGCGGCCCTGCTGTCGGTCGGCGCGGCAGTCGCGCTGGAACGCTACGGTGTCGCCGTCGAGGCCTTTGGGCCGCTCTTCACCCTGGCCGCCGTCGCCTTCGTCGTCGGCTCGGTGGCCGCGCGCCAGGGCGTCCGCCGTTTCGGCGTCCAGGCGGTGCTGACCCTGGGCGCCGGCATCGCCGGCCTGGCCGGCCTCGGCCTTGCCCTGGCCGCCGGCGCGGATCTGGCCCTGCCGGTCTTCTGGGGCCTGGTCGGGCTCTACGTCCTGGCCTTCGGCCTGCTGCTGCCGGCGGCCACCGCCCTGGCTCTGGAGCCGGCCGGCCAGATGGCCGGCTTCGGCTCCTCCCTGATCGGCGCCCTGCAAGTCCTGGCCGGCGCGCTCGGCGCCCAGCTGGCGGCTGCCGGGATCTGGCCGAGCAGCTACGCCGCGCTCTGCTGGGTCATGGCCGCTGGCGCCGGCCTCTGCCTGGCCGTGCGGATCGCGTCGTTTGTTCGACGGGCACCAGTGTGAGGCCGAGGCCTATTTCGGTGCCAGCCTGTCGATGGCCTCAAGGGCCATCATCCGGTTTTCACCAGTTTCCAGCCACTTGGTGAGAGGACCTATGGTGGTGACGAGACGGCAATACGCCTTGACGATCGAGCTCGATTTCACTATTTTCAGTCTATACAGAAATAACGGGAACGCCTTATGAAACTGACGCCGGTCATGGAGAAGTACATCCTCCATTGGGGGGAGATGGGAACGCGCTGGGGCACCAACCGCTCGGTGGCCCAGATCCATGCGCTGCTCTACCTGGCGCCGCGGCCCCTGCCGGCGGAGGACATCGCTGAGACTTTGTCGATCGCCCGCTCCAACGTCTCGACCAGCCTGAAGGAATTGCAGGCCTGGGGCCTGGTCCGGGTAACCCACATCCTGGGTGACCGGCGCGACCACTTCGAGGCCTTGCACGACACCTGGCAGATGCTCACCACCATCGTCGAGGAGCGCAAGCGGCGCGAGATCGACCCGACCCTGACCATGCTGCGGCAGTGCGTCCTGGACGCCGAGACCGACAGCGAGACACCGCAGGTCGTGAAGGACCGCATCGCCAACATGCTCGGTTTTATGGAGCGTCTGACCAAGTGGTACGAGCAGGTCCGCGGCTTGCCCAAGGCGACCCTGGTCGGCCTGATGCAGATGGGCGCCAAGGTCTCGCGCGTCCTGGGGAAGAAGGCGGCATGACTTGCGCCGCCGCCCTATTTCCTGGGTTTCACCTTGGGGCCGGCCCGCCGAAGTCATTTTTTTTGAACAATAGTTTCAGTCTTAACAGAAACATCAGAAGGGAGACTCAGATGATGGCACGCAAGATCTGGCAGGGCGACTTCGCCCGCTTCTGGTTCGGCCCGCGCGCCGCGCCCCCCGAGCCCCCCAGCAAGCCGCCAACCGGCAAGCCGCCGCCCAAGGCCCGCAAGCCCGCGTCCAAGCCGGCCGAGGCCGGCCGCCCGCTGGGGATCGTCGAGGCGCACCGCCGGGCGCTGCGCGAGAAGCGCGTCCTGAAGCCGCAGCCCTAGGGGCCAAGGCTCGGCTGGAGGCAGGGGAGGCTCCCCATGGAGGTCGGGATGACAGGGACGGTCGTGCGAAGCGACGAGCCCTTGACGGTCGGTGTCGGGATCGACGATGCGAAGGAGGTCCCCGAAGAGGAGTCTGTCTTCCGCCGGCTCCTGGGCGAGGCCGGCTGGGCGCGCCTCCATCCCGAGGTGCGCCGGCGCTTCGGCGTCGAGGCCGAGGCGACCCACCACTACGCGGGCTTCATGTCCGAGGTTCGGCTGTCGCGCCTGGGCTGGCTGGTCGCCCAGGTCTGCCGCCTGATCGGCACGCCACTGGCGCCCTGGCGCGGCCGCGACGTGCCTGTCCTGGCCCGGGTCTACCGCGACACCCGCCGCGACGGCACCGTTTGGGAGCGCTTCTACTGCTATCCGGCCCGGCCGCCGGTCCGGGTCGCCTCGACCAAGGTCTGCGACCAAGCGGCGGGCCTGATGGAGGTCGTGGCCGGCGGGCTGGGCATGTACCTCCGGCTATTCGAGCGCGAAGGCGCGCTGATCTTCGAAAGCCGCGGCTACTTTTGGGAGGTCTTCGGCCGGCGCCTGCCGCTGCCGGGCCTGCTGACCCCGGGCCGGACCCGGGTCAGCCACGCCGAGGCCGGCGGCGGCAGCTTCCGCTTCACCCTGGAGATGCGCCACCCGGTCTTCGGCGAGACGGTCTTCCAGACCGGCCTGTTTCGCGAGATGGGCCCGGCGAACTGAGCGAGGCGCGACATGGAACTGGTGCTCTACCTCTTTCTCGTCCAGGCGCCGCTCGGAGCCTTCGACATCGTCTACCACCATGAGATCACCGAGCGCCTGACCTGGCGCCGGGCCGCGGTGGCGGAGTTGCGCCTGCACGCGGCGCGCAACCTTTTCTACGTCGTGATCTTCTTCTCTCTGGCCTGGATCGAGTGGCGCGGGATCTACGCCTGGCTCTTCGCGGCGGTGCTGGTCGCGGAGATCGGCATCACCCTCTGGGACTTCCTCGTGGAGGACCGGACCCGCGACCTGCCGGGCAGCGAGCGGGTTCTCCACAGCGTCCTGGCCATCGCCTACGGCGCGATCCTGGCGGTTCTGCTGCCGGTGGTCTGGGGCTGGGCCGCGCTGCCCAGCGGCGTCGCCTGGGTCGACCGGGGCTGGCTATCCTGGGTCATGACGCTCTACAGCGGCGGGGTGCTGTTCTGGGGCCTCCGGGACCACCTGCGCGCCCGCGCCCTGGCCCGGCGCAGCCCGGCGGCCCGGCCCAATGCGGCTCGGGACCTGCCGGCGCGGCGCTCGGTCCTGATCACCGGCGGCACCGGCTTCATCGGCCGGCGGCTCTCAGCCGACCTCATCGCCGCCGGCCACCGGGTCACCGTGGTCACCCGCGACAAGCGCAAGCTGCGCGACGTCGAGGGCCCCGTCGCGGCGGTCGACCGCCTGGACCAGCTCGACCCGGAGCTCTGCTTCGACGCCGTGGTCAACCTGGCCGGCGAGCCGGTCGCCAACGGCCGCTGGACGCCCAAGAAGAAGCGCGAGATCCTGCGCAGCCGCCTGGAGACGACCCGCGACGTCGTCGCCTTCATCGCCCGGGCCAAGACCCGGCCGCCGGTCCTGATCTCGGCCTCGGCGCTCGGCTACTACGGCTTCGGTGCCGATGCGGCCTTCGACGAGGACACGGAGCCGCGGCCCTCCTTCGGCAACGAGGTCTGCGAGGCCTGGGAGGCCGCGGCGCTGGAGGCCGAGAAGCTCGGCGTCCGGGTCTGTTGCCTGCGCATCGGCCTGGTCCTGTCCGCCGAGGGCGGGGCGCTCGGGCAGATGCTGCTGCCCTTCGAGCTGGGCCTGGGCGGACCGATCGGGCGCGGCCGGCAGTGGATGTCCTGGATCCACATGGACGACATGCTCGGCCTGATCCTGCGCGCCCTGGCCGACGAGCGCTTCGCCGGCCCGATCAATGCCACCGCCCCGCAGCCGCTGCGCAACCGCGACTTCGCCCGCGCTTTGGGCCGGGTCCTGCGCCGCCCCGCCGTCCTGCCCCTGCCCGCGCGCGCCCTGCGCTTCGCCCTGGGCGAGATGGCCGAAGAGCTGCTGCTCGGCGGCCAGCGCATCCTGCCCAAGCGCGCCGAGGAGCTCGGCTACCGCTTCCGCCACCCGGAGCTCGAAGGCGCGTTGAAGGACATCCTGCGGTGACAGAGGAAGGAGGTGATGATCTCGGGAGCCACCTCCAAGATCACCGCTCCTGCCGGTCATCGTCCCGCGCAACGGCCTTGGGGAACGGCGTCATGGCCACGACTGGCTTTGTCGTCGCTGCCTTCGTCCCGGGGACGATTCTCGGGTTGGCGTTGGGGGTCGCGGAAGCCATTCGCAAAGGGGCGTTCCAGCCACTCGAGGTGCTCGCGGGGATTTTCCTCGGCCTGGTTTTCGGCCTCGGAGTCACGATACCGACGATCCTGATCGCTGGTCTTCCAGCGCACCTGCTCTACCGATGTCTCGGGTGGTCGGACTGGCCACGGCACGTCTTGGGCGGTGCCGCGATCGGCTGGGCCCTGGCCGTGGTGACGGGCAGCAACCACGGGTGCTTCAAGCGTGGGGTGGCCGGCAAACTGCCCGACTGGCTCGCCTGCCTTTCGCTTGGAGAGCAACTCCTGCTCTCCGGCATAGGCGCGGCCGCGGCGTTGATGTTCTGGTCGGTCGCATATCGGCGCCAGCCCTGGCTTGTCTTCATCGGGCTGCATGCGGCCTTACCGCTCGCCATCGTGGCATTGCGTTGAGCGTCTATTGGATCGGAGGTCCGGCATGAGTGAGTCAGCAAGGGCGGCGTCAGACCCCTTCAAGGTCAATTCCCTGATCCTCTCCCCGGAGGCCGATGCGCTGGCGGCGGAGGTGCGCTGGGATCCGGTCCGCTCGCTCTGGAACGGCGGGATGATGCTGGCGGCGCTGGCGCTCGGGCCGCTGACCTTCGCCTGGGACGCCTTCCTCGTCTTTCTCGCGACCAGCGCCGTCGTGCTCTGCACGGGGCATTCGGTCGGCTTTCACCGGCGGCTGATCCACCGCAGCTTCGACTGCCCGAAGTGGCTCGAGCGCCTGCTGGTCTGGTCGGGAACCGCGGTCGGCATGGGCGGGCCGCTCTGGACCATCCGGGTCCACGACACCCGGGACTGGGCCCAGCGCCAGGCCCGCTGCCACGACTACCTCTCGCACCGCCGGGGCTTCTGGACCGACGCCTGGTGGAACCTGCATTGCCGGCTGCGGCTGCGCCATCCCCCGGGCTTCGACCCGGGGCCCGGCATCGCCGACGACCGCTTCTACGTCTTCCTCGAAAAGACCTGGATGCTGCAGCAGGTCCCGATCGCTCTGGCGCTCTACGCGTTGGGAGGCTGGCCCTGGGTGGTCTGGGGCGTCTGCGTCCGGGTCACCGCTTGCACCACGATGCACTGGTACATCGGCCGGATCGCCCACACCCGGGGACCCCAGTCCTGGCTGGTCGAGGAGGCCGGGGTCCAGGCCCATGACGTGCCGCTCTTCGCCATCCCGACCATGGGCGAGAGCTGGCACAACAACCACCATGCCTTTCCGGCCTCGGCCCGTCACGGCCACTATCCCGGGCAAGCCGATCCCGGCTGGCGCTTCATCCAAGTGCTGCAGTGGCTCGGCCTGGCCTGGAACGTCCAGACCCCGGAAACTCTGCCGCCGCGTCCGGGCCTGATCCCGGTCATGCCCGGCGCCAAGGCGATCGGGCTCGCGGCGGAGCTGCAAAACTCTGATGCCGCGCGATAGCGCGAGGCTGCAGATCGGCAGCTTCGCGAGTCCGGCTGCGGTTCCGCGGCCGCCCTTCTAGAGTATCCGTTTTGATCAAGCTCTCTGCTTTGTCCACTTGCGGTTTTCGCGGAGGAGGGCGTTTGCGGTGGTGATGAGTTTTCTCATGACGGCTGT